>JANOPR010000289.1:0-12302 GCA_031421955.1 Burkholderiales bacterium | reverse complement strand
GCCAGTTGCGCAGCAGCAGCAACCTGACACGCCTGATGCGCTATGGCGCCGAGCTGTACGGCAAGCTCGAGGCGCAGACGGGGCAGGCCACGGGCTGGCACCGCACCGGCAGCCTGCGCCTGGCCTCGTCGCCGGCGCGTTGGCAGGAGCTCAAGCGCTCGGCCACCATGGCCAAGGGGTTCGACTTTCGGGTCGACCTCGTGAGCCCGAATGAGGCGCGCGACCTGTTTCCGCTGATTGAACTGAGCGGCGTCGTCGGCGCGGCATGGATCGAAGGCGACGGCGATGTCGACCCGGCCAGCCTGACGCAGGCCTATGCCGCGGGCGCACGCGCCGGCGGCGTGACCATCCATCAAGGCGTGCGCGTGACAGGGCTGCGCAAGAAGGGTCGCCGCGTCACCACCGTCGTCACGGACCAGGGTGAGATCGCAGCCGAGTGCGTGATCGATGCGGCGGGCATGTGGGGCCGCGAGATCGCCGCAATGGTCGGCACGCGGGTTGCGGTGGGCGCCGTCGAGCACCAGTACTTCGTGACCGAGAAGAGCGATCGCATTCCTGCGGGCTTGCCCTCGCTGCGCGATCCCGACGGCAACTTCTACGTCAAGCCCGAGCCGGGCGGCCTGGCCGTCGGCGGCTGGGAGGCCAACACCCCGCCCTGGGGTGCCGCAGGCATCCCAAAGGATTTCGGCCCCGAACTGCTGCAACCCGACTACGACCGCTTCGAGCCCCTGGGTACGGCCGCCTGTGCGCGCATTCCGGTGCTCAATGAGGTCGGCATCCGCCAGATGATCAACGGGCCGATACCGATCACGGCCGATGGCGAGCCCGTGATCGGCCTGTCGCCCGAGCTCGACAACTTCTACCTCTGCTGCGGCTTCACCTCGGGCATCGCCGCCTCGGGCGGCGCGGGTTGGGTGATGGCCAACTGGATCGTCGACGGCGACCCGGGCCTGGACCTGTGGCCCTTCGATGTGCGCCGCTTCGGCGCGCCGCACTCGGTCAAGACGGCCCTCTACGAGCGCGCGGTCGAGAGCTATGCCCGCTACTACCACATCGCCTGGCCGACGCACGAGACCCAGGCCGGTCGCGGTGCGCGGCGCAGCCCGCTCTACGACACCTTGCTGCGCGAGGGTGCGGTGTATGGCAACAAGTTCGGCTGGGAGCGGCCGAACTGGTTTGCGCCCGCGGGCACGCCGGCACTCGACACGCCGAGCTTCGATCGCGGCCCCGCCTTCGCGGCCATCGCCGCCGAGCACCGCGCCGTGCGCGAGCGCGTGGCGCTGATCGACATGAGTTCGTTTTCCAAGTTCGAGATCCGCGGCGCGGGCGCGCTGGCGCTGCTGCAAAAGCTGGCGGCCAACGACCTCGACAAGCCCGTCGGCAGCATCGTCTACACGCAACTCTGCAACGAGCGCGGCGGCATCGAGGCCGACGTGACGATCACGCGGCTGGCCGAAGACCGCTTCTACTTCGTCACCGGCAGCGCTTTAGGCGTTCGCGACCGCTCGACCATCGAGCGCCACCTACCCACGGACGGCAGCGTGCAGATCGTCGATCACACCTCGGCCAAGGCGGTGCTGAACCTGTGCGGCCCGAGGTCGCGCGAGGTGCTGGCGCAACTGACCGACGCGGCGCTCGACAACGCCAGCTTCCCGTACATGAGCGCGCGCGAGCTCGACGTGGCGCTGGCACCGGTGCTGGCGCTGCGCGTGACCTACCTGGGCGAACTCGGCTACGAGCTGCATGTGCCGGTCGAATACGCGTTGCATCTCTACGAGCGGCTCTGGGCCTGCGGCGAGAAGCACGGCATCGCCAACGTCGGCTACCGTGCGATCAACAGCCTGCGCCTGGAAAAACACTATCTCGTCTGGGGCTCGGACATCACGCCGGACTACAACCCCTACGAGGCCGGACTGGGTTTTTGCGTCGCATTGAACAAGGGCGACTTCCTGGCCCGCAGCGCACTGGCCGGCATCAAGACGCAGGGGCCCGCCAGGCGGCTGGCCTGGTTCACCGCAGCGCCGGAGCCGACCTTGCACGGCGGCGAAGTCGTGCTCGCCGGCGAGCGTGTGCTCGGCCGCATCACCAGCGGCGGCATGGGTCACGCCGTCGGTCGCAACATCTTCTGCGCCTATGTGGCGACGGACGCCCCCACCGATGCCGCCCTCACGATAGAGGTCATGGGCGAGCGCTACCCTGCGCTGCGCCACACGCGGCCGCCGTACGACCCCGAGCGCAGCGCCATCCTGGCTTGACCTTTGAGACCACGACCATGACCGACCACCGAATCCCCATCGCGCCCGCATCCGAACTCTCGTCCGAACTCGACGCCCTGCTGGCCACGCGCCGCGCCGGCCACGGCATGCCGCGTGGCTTCTACCAGACCGAGGCCCTGTACGCCGCCGAGTTGCAGCGCATCTGGCTCAGCGGCTGGCTGTTCGCCGGCTTCGCCATCGAGCTGCCCAACCCGGGCGACTACATCACCTTTGCCGTCGACGCGTCGCCGGTGCTGGTGCTGCGCGGCGACGATGGCGTGGTGCGCGCCTTCCACAACGTGTGCCGCCATCGCGGCACCCAGCTCTGCCGGGCCGACAGCGGGCATGTGCGCAGCATCGTCTGCCCTTACCACGCCTGGTCGTACGCACGCAGCGGCGAGCTGCGCAGCAGCAACGGCATGGACGAAGGCAAGGACAAGTCGCAACTCGGCCTGCGCCCCTTGCACGTGGCCGAGGTCGCGGGCCTGATCTACGTCTGCCTGGCAGACAAGGCGCCTGACATCGAAGGCCTGCGGCGCGACTTCGCCGCGTCGGCCACGCCGCAGGGCTTCGCTCGCGCGCGCATCGCGCATGTCGTCGACTATGAAGTCCAGGCCAACTGGAAACTGGTGTGGGAGAACAACCGCGAGTGCCTGCACTGCATCACCTGCCACCCGCAGTACGTCAAAGCCAACTTCGACGTCGTCGACGAGCACAACGTCTCGCCCGCGTTGCAGCGGCGCATCGACGCAGCCACCGCGCGCATCGCGCCGAAGTGGACAGAGCAGGCCAGCGAGTCGGTCCTGCACGCGCAAGGCGGCCTGGCCACCTTCCCCGACCCCGAACGCGGCCTGTGGTTCGCCAGCAGCCGCACGCCGCTGGCCGAGGGCTTCGTCACCGAGTCGATGGACGGCACGCGCGTCGCGCCGCTGATGGGCGACTACGACAGCGAGGAAGTCGGCGTGCTGCGCCTGCGCAGCCTGCCCAACTTCTGGGTCCATGCCAGTTGCGACCATGCCGTGGCCGCCCGCATGCTTCCCGCCGGCCCGCGCAAGACGATCATGCGCGGCTACTGGCTGGTCGATGCCAATGCGAAGGAAGGCAGCGACTACCAGCTCGACAAGATGCTGCCCTTCTGGAACCTCACCAACGAGCAGGACTGGAATATCTGCAAGTGGCAGCAGAAGGGCGTCGACTCGATCGGCTACGTGCCGGGGCCGCTGTCATCGCGCTTCGAGTACAACGTAGATGCGTTCATCCGCTGGTACTTGGGGCAGATGGGGGGGTGAACCATCCCCGAAGCGCGTCGGGGGTCCACACTCTGGTCAGGTGCGCTTGAGGTCCCAGCCCTCGCGCCAGTGCCACGGTCCGCTTCACCGACGGTCGAACTCACCCAGCCGGCCACCAGCTGCCTTTCTCGAATGGCGGTTTCGGGGCATCTGAGAGCGACGGGTCACCCAGGACCCCCGAGTGCCGGTAACGCTCCAGTATCGGCAACGCCGTAGAACGACTTGCTCGTGCGGCACACAATGCCGTCTCGGGGGAACCGTCGAGAGTCACGCATGAACGTATCGTCTCTCTGCAGGATCGTCGACGCATCGTTGCTCGGGCTGGCGGTGCAGGGAGCGGTGGCGCGCATGACCCCCTGGCCCCAACCCGCGGCCCTCGATCCGAAGACGCTCGAAGCGATGGTCGCCGCCGCTTTCTCGCAGCGCCGCAAACTGCTGCGCCACAGCCTGGGCCGCTGGCTCGAAGCGCTCGGCTTCGCAGGCGAGTTCGACCTGCAGCGACGTGCCGAGGAAGTGCCCGTGGCCGAGTACATCGGCCTGGCGCAAAGGCTATGCTCGGGGCGATGAACACATCATCGACCTTCCAGGCCGCGGACGGCGGCGGCTACGAATTGCTGATGGGTCGCTGGAGCCGCCGGCTGGCGCAGCCCTTCCTGGACTTCGTCGGCCTGGTCGACGGCGAACGCGTGTTGGACGTCGGCTGCGGTACGGGCAGTCTGGCCGCGGCGGTGGCCGCGAGGACCAAGACGAGCACGGTCGATGCGATCGACTTCTCGCCGGCCTACGTCGAGCATGCGAGACGTCACCACCGTGATCCGAGGCTTCAATTCGACGTCGGTGACGCCTGTGACTTGCGCTTTGCCGATGGCAGCTTCGACCGCGTGCTGTCGTTGCTGGTGCTGCACTTCGTCCCGCGCGCCCCACTGGCCATCGCGCAGATGCGCCGCGTCGCCAGACCGGGCGCCGTCGTCGCCGCGGCGGTGTGGGATGCGCGCGGCGGCCTTGTATTCAACCGCATGTTCTTTGACACAGCCGCCGCCCTCGATCCGGCGGCCAGTGAACGGCGCGCCCGCAACTTCACGCGCCCAATGACGCGCCCCGGCGAGCTGGGCCGGGCCTGGCATGACGCGGGCTTCGACGACGTGGTCGAAACCAGCTTGTGCATTCGCATGGAGTTCGCTTCGTTCGCCGATTACTGGGCCCCGTTCGAAGGCGCTGACGGCCCGCACGCCGAGTACGTTGCCACGCTGGACGCAGCGGCGCGAGCGCGCCTGCAGGAAGCGTTGCGCGCGGCGTATGTCGACGGTGAAGCCGACGGCCCGCGCTCCTATGCGGCCCTCGCTTGGGCGGTCAAAGGCAAGGTGCCGGGCTGAGCGAGCCGCGCGTGCTGACCTGAGCTAGGCGCGACGCCGGACAGGGTCACGAGGCGTTGCCGAGATTGTTGAAGAGCCCCCGTTGCGCGCCCGGTGCCGCTGGTGCACGATCCGCGCCACATGGGCGGCGCGTGATGCGCCGATGCGAATCATGGCGCGCGCAAGGACAAGATCGCTGCCAGCCAAGCTGAGCCCACCACGACTGGTGCAGGCGCTGGCGCGCGAGCGCCTGTTTGCCTGGCTGGACAATCATTGTGCGCAGGGTGCGGTCTGGCTCGCCGGGAACGCCCAGCCGACGTGCCCGCCGATTTCGGCGACGACCTGCGATCCTTCGACCTGCTCGGCGTCCGGAAAGATGCGCAGCGCCTCGGTCTCGGTGAAGTGGTCCTTCGTGGTCACACGACCATCGCGGGGGCGGTTCACGCACGATTGCGAGACTTCGTTGCGCGTCCAACTCTGCTTCTATGTCCTCTTGATGGTGAATGGCGGCAGACCGTTGCTCGTCAGGTGGCTGCTCGCCGGAGGCGCAGTCGCTGAGAATCTCCCGGCGATCAGGTCAGGTGCTTGTGTTACTTCACTTCGTGATGGCATCGAGCATCGTAAGGTACGGTCCGGTCACATCGTCGGCCAGCTTCTTCACAGCGGGGTGCGGATCGAGCACGGTCAAAAAGCGCGGGTGCAACATCGATACCTTCGTCACACCGCCCTCCTGATAGATGCCCATATGGCCGCACGGCATCATGGCTGTAACGTGCATCCCCGCATTCCAGACATCGGCAGCAAGTTTGGGCACGCAAATGCGAACCTGCGTGACTTGTCCGCTCTTGAGTTTGTTGTCACCTACGTACAACCATTCTTGCTTAATCACATAGTCACGGATCGCCTGATGCAACTCGGCGGGCGACTTCGACGAAGACTTGGTGATGAAAAGCTCGTCGCGGGTGAATGTGGGTGTCGTGCTGCAGGCGGAAAGTCCAGCAATGCACGCAGCAAGCAGGAGAATCTTTTTGAAAGTGGCAAACATCATGGTCTCCATCGATGTAGGTTAAAAACCTCAACTCATGCAGGCTTACGATCCTCAACTACCGCAGTCAATCAGCGCTTCTGGAGGACCAGATCAGCACTTCTACACCTGCGGAACTGTCAGGGCAAGACCGCTTACCCGAGCGTGTCGTTGCGCTGCACTCAGGATTTAGGCAGCTCAGACCTGGACCGTCACACGCAGGAAAGTCGCAGGAATCGAAGTCGCGTCCTTGTTCGAGCTCTTGTTCTGGCTCTGGAACAAAGCTTCAAGTTCCTTTCGCAATTCCTCACTCCGACCATTTTTTTCTGCGGCGTCGAACGCATTCATGGTGGGGCCGTAATACCTGCGGAACGTGTCGACGAGCTCGGACGGCGAGCCCGGGTAGTTGAAGGTGTAGGTGTCCCTTACGAACGAGATATCCTCTTTGGCGATGCTTGCCGCTCCAAACCGCTCGACCACATTGCTCTCGACGCCCCAGGTCATCGGGCTGATGAATCCCTCGGGCGGCGGCGGCGAGTAGGCGGAACTGATCTTGAGGATTTGGGCGACGAGCGTCGGGTCATTGGGAATCCAGTTTCCCATCACGATGCGCCCCCCCGGCTTGGTCACGCGCACCATCTCCTTGGCCACGTCGAACGGCTTGGGCGCAAACATCGCGCCGAAGATGCTGATGACCCGATCGAAGGTTTTGTCCTCCAGACCGATCAGGTTGGACGCGTCGCCTTCCTGAAACCGGCAATTGGAAAGGCCCGCTTCCGCGGCGCGCTTGTTGCCAGCTTCCACCAGATTGCTGGCGATGTCGACCCCCACGACTTCCGCGCCAAGTCGAGCCGAGGGCAATGCCGTTGTTCCGTCGCCGCAGCCGAGGTCGAGTACCTTGAGTCCCCGAGTAACGCCCACCGCCTTGACGAGCGCTTCGCCGCTCTCGCGCATGGACGCTGCGATGCGTGTGAAGTCGCCTTTTTCCCAAAGTGCCTTGTTCGGATTCATCGATGCTCTCAGTTGAAGGAGTTGAGCCCCAAGCCTGTAGGGTACGCCTCTGGGGAGCCGCTGTCAGTAGCGGATTAATGACCATGAACGTGCCTAATTCAGCCTTTTGTGCGCGATCGATTGGGCGCGCGCACAGCAGTGCCTGAGCATCGGCGTGAACGCGCGGGCATCATGGCCTTCAAGTGTTCAGACATCCGCAAGTCCATTGGCCTTGGAAGCCATCGACGCTGCGATGCTTTTGCTCTATGCTGCCACCCCGCTGGGCGCGTAGCGCGGCTTCGTCAACGTGAGAGGAAATCGGCCATGGCGTACACGATCGTGCATCACTTTCCCGGCGGTACGAAGGAGCAGTACGAGGCGTCGATCGCCGCGGTTCATCCGAGCGGAAACACTCTGCCAAAGGGCCAGATCTTCCATGCGGCGCGGCCTTACGCGGGTGGCTGGTCCATCGTCGCGGTCCACGACTCAAAGGACAGTTGGGAGCGGTTCCGAGACGGCATCCTGATGCCACGGATGAAGCAGGGGATCAAGGGCGGGTTCGCCGCACCACCGCAAGAAATGGGCTTTGAGGTCGACAACCTGCAGCCGTGAGGCCGCAAGGTGGCACGCGTGCTGCACCAACCCGAACATTGGTCGTCGCCGTACGATGCGCAATTGCCTGGGCTTGCCCGATGCACTCACGCAGTTGACCCGGTCCTAGCACGTCGGGGCAGGCGTGCTTGGCGGCGAGCTCGGCCAATGTCACAGTGTGGTTGACCCCCGTGCTCGGCATGCAGGGTCAAGGTTGTAGTTCGCTCCGTATCGGCTTAAAGGAGAAATGCCATGTCTACAGACGACGAAGTCCGCGCCGCATCAGCGCAGTTCTATGCAGCCTTGAATCGCATGGCCAATGGGGATGCCAGTCAGCTCTCGGACATTTGGTCGCACAGCGCAGGCGTCACGACGATGCACCCGATCGGCGGGAGGGAGGTTGGTTGGGACAAAGTCCGCGGATCGTTCGAGCAGGTCGCGCAAATTGCCTCTGCGGGACGCATCAGATTGGACGATCAGGTCATCACGGTCGTGGGCGATCTAGCCTACGAACTGGGTTACGAGCGCGGGCCGGCGACGTTCGCCGGACAGCAGGTCAGCTTGGACCATCGCGTCACAAACATCTATCGCCGAGAAGCGGGGCAGTGGAAGATCGTCCATCACCACGCGGATGTTTCGCCGACGATGCTCGATGTCCTGAACCGGCTACAGAACAAGTAGTAGGCCATCCGGCGCGCTGAAAACTGCGAATTGAGCGCGTCCGGCGCCTGCTTCAGGGACGGTCGCTTGGAGAGTCCTATGTCCGGTTGGTGTCAGCGGCAGATCTACGCGAATTCAATCTCGATGCCATAGACCTGCCGGTGGAAATGGCATGGCATACAGCCGACAGCTGGGTGCGTCATGTCTGTCCAGCGGGTGCTCGCGAATGACTGGCTTCGTAGCCCGGATCCGCGGACTCGATGGCGCAGTATTCAGGCTCAAGCACCTTTGTGATCTCAGGCGCGCCGCATCAGCCCGAGGAAATGCTCGCCCGCGCGCCTGCGAACGTGAAGGCGGTGAGCACCGCGAAGGCAATCGTCACTTCGCGCAGCGCCACCCGCGACATCTGCCGCGTGACCTAGGCCGGTCCCGAGACCTTCGTCGCCGGCAGCGCGATCTTCGGCCGGGAGGGGTACAGCGCGGTGATCGGCGTGATGCGCGCCGCGCTCGAAAGCTGATCAGCCCGGCAGCAGTGGCAGCAGCCGCCAAGCGCCGGCGCCAAGCAAGGCCAGGCCGAGCGGCGTCGCGACGCGCTCTCCGCGCGGCGCGAGCTTCTCGACCGCGACGACGATCGCCAATGCTGCGATCCACGCCAGGTTCATCACCCCGCCGACGAACAGCAGCGCCATCAGCGCCCAGCAGCAGCCCAGGCAGAACAGGCCGTGGCGCCAGCCCATGGCGAAGCCGCCAAAGCGCCCGCCGCGCCATTCGCCGACGAAAAAGCCCATGGGCGTGCGGCAGCGCGCCAGGCAGATGCGCTTGAGCGGCGAGAACTGATATGCGCCGGCCACCAGCAACAAGGCGCTCGACAGCATCGCCGAGGTGCTGACGATCATCGGATTCACCCAACCGACGACCTGAAGCAGCCATTGCGCCGCAGTCGCCGCGACGCTGAAGATCAACCACACCAGCAAGTAGGCGCCGACGAACTGGTGCGAGCGCGCGCGCTCCCCGTTGCGCCGGCACAGTGCGACGAACGCCTGCACCATCGGCAGCGCCGACGGCAGCATCATCGCGGCCATCATCACCGCCCACATGGCGACGATGGCCAGCAGGTTGGCGGCGCTCCACTGCGGCGACATCGGCATGGTCAGCTGCGCCAGCGGATGGCCCATGTCGAAAGCGAGCCAGGCCAGGCCGGCCCAGCCCAGCACGGCGAGCGCCAGCCACAGCGCGGCCGCCTTCGACAGGCCTTGCGTTCGCGGCGCTCGTTGCGGCCCCTCTTCGGCGTGGGTGGTCATTGTTGGTTGCGCTGGCGCCTAGCCGGAATCGGCCCACCATGAGCGGCGCGGCGCTGCTTGTCAACCCCAATAGCCCCCGGGTGCATCGTAGGCACTGCGGTTGCGCGCGCCGTTGATTCGGCGTAACGTGAACCCTCGGCACGAGCAGCCGGTTACCCGGACAGGCCCGCCGCATATTCACCCGCACGAAGGAGCAGTCATGGCGACCTGGCAGATCAGCGGCGAATACATGGAAACCTGCAACTGCACGCTGCTGTGCCCATGCATCACTTCCAACTTGGCGGCCACGCCGACCGAGGGCGACTGCAAGGCGGCGGTGACTATGCGCATCGACAAGGGGCACAAGGACAGCGTGGCACTCGACGGCCTGAGCTTCATCGTGATGATGCATGCGCCGGGCGCGATGGGCGCGGGCAACATCACCGTCGGGCTGATCATCGACGAGCGCGCCAGCGACGCGCAGGTCGAAGCGATCAAAGCCATCGCCACCGGCGCGGTCGGCGGGCCGATGGCCGCACTGGGGCCGCTCGTCGGCAAGATCGCCGGTGTCGAGCGTCGGCCGATCCAATTCGATGTGGACGGCCTGAACCGAGCAGTGCGTGCTGGCGACCTGGTGGACCAGGCCTGCGAAGGCATCCCCAGCGCCAGCGCGCCTGGCCAAGCGATCGGCGTGGACAACACCGCGCACCCGGTGAACAGCCGACTGTCGCTGGCCAAGGCGACTCGCAGCCTGTTCAACGTCTTCGGCATCAAGTGGAACGACTCGACCGGCACACGCAACGGCCACTTCGCGCCCTTCGCCTGGGTCGGCTGAATTGCAGCGCGCGTCAGCACGCATAGGTCTGCGGCTATCGCGCGCTGGATAGACGCCTTCCGGGAGGCGAATCGCGCGACCTGTAGGACCGCAGAGGGTCGCAACCCGCCATTCGCCCGAACACCTTCAAGCAGACACCCACCCATGCCCCACCCGCCCCGGCCGCGGAGTTATCCGCGGCGGCTCAACCTCAGAAGCGCCGCAGCCCCTACCCGAACCTCAGCGCCATCACGCCGCCAACGATGACCATCGTGCCCAGCGCGCGCTGCAGGCCGAACGCCTCCTTGAGCACCAGCGTGCCGATCACGGCAGCGAACAGCACCGAGGTTTCGCGCAGGGCCGCGACGCTGGCCACCGGCGCGCGCGTCATGGCCCACAGCGCGATGGCGTAGGACGTGATCGATGCCGTGCCGCCCAGCGCGGCCAGGGGCCAGCGCCGGCGCGCGTAGGCCACGATCGCGGCGCGCCCGGCCGCGTCGCGCCGCAGCCAGACCAGCAGCGGGTACGCGATGCCGTCGAGCGCGAAAAGCCACAGCACATAGCGCCACACGGAGCCGTCGGCCCGCGCCTCGGTGCGCACGCCCAGGCCATCGACGAAGGTGTAGAGCGCGATGATCGCGGCGTTGGCAAAGGCAAAGGCGAGGGCCTTGCGGTGGTGCAGCGCCTGGCCCGGGTGCGCCAGGCCCACCATCGCAACGCCTGCCGTGATGCCCACCACGCCCAACCACGACAGCGCGCTCGGCGCTTCGCCGACCACCGCCACGCTGCCCAGCGCCACCAGCAGCGGCGCGAAGCCACGCATGATCGGGTAGGTCAGGCCCAGCTCGCCATGCTGGTAGGCGCCCGCCAGGGCGACGTAGTAGCCGATATGGATCACGAGTGAGACGGCGATGAAGGGCCACGCCGCCGGCGATGGCGGGCCCACCCAGAGTGCAAAGGGCAAGGCGATCAGCGCGCCCAGGCCGTGCACCAGCGCGGTGTCCAGCGGCTTGTCGCCGGAGGATTTGACCAGGCCGTTCCAGGCCGCGTGCAGCAGCGCGCCAAACAGGACTGCCATGACGACGGGCCAGGTCAGGCTCATCCGGCAGTCGGCTCGTTGGCGTCCTGTGGCGACAGCACCGAGTTGCGAACGCGGGGCTTGGCCAGTTCACCGGCCGCATCCAGCACCGGGTAGGCGATCGAGCAGATGTGCGAGTTGATCCGCTTCAGGTCACTGATCAGGTCCAGGTGCAACGAGCTGGTCTCGATGCTCTGCGCCGTGTTGTCCTGCAGGCGCGCGATGTGCGTGCCGGCATATTCGCGCTCGAGGCTGCCGAAGCGGCTCTTTTCCTCCAGCAGCTTCTTGGCGTCGCGCACATGGCCGTCGAGGAACACACTCATTGCCAGGCGCAGGTTGGCAAGCAAGCGCTCGTGCAGGTGGCAGATCTCGGCCATGCCGGCGTCGGAGAAGCGGCGGTTCTTGCGCACCTTCTTGTCTTCGACGTCCTGCAGCACGCGCTCGATGATGTCGGCGACCTGCTCCATGTTGATGACGAAGGAAACAATGTCGGTCCAGCGCCGGCTCTCACGCTCCGACAGGGCCTCGCGCGAAATCTGCGTCAGGTAGAACTTGATCGCTGCATAGAGTTCATCGACGGTGTCGTCCATCTGGCGCAACCGCTCGGCCAGCACCAGGTCGTTGTTCTTGATCACGGGCAGGATGCCGCGCAGCATGGTCTCGACCACGTCGGCCTGATGCAGCGCCTCGCGCGACGCACAGCTGATCGCCAGCGAGGGCGTGCCCAGCGCCACCGGGTCGAGGTGCCGCGGGCGGGTCAAGTCGACGTGATGCGCGCGCGCCGGCAGCAAGCGGTCGACCCACCTGCCGACCACGCCGGTGAAACCGATGAACAGAAGCGCCAATACCGTGTTGAAGGCGAGGTGGAACCACACCACCTGCTCGTGCACGGCGCCCCCGGTCTGCTGCATCAATTGCTGCGCCTGCGGCACCAGCGGAATCACGATCGCCATCCCGACCAGCTTGAAG
>JANOPR010000288.1:0-2819 GCA_031421955.1 Burkholderiales bacterium | reverse complement strand
GGGGTAGATCGCGCAAGCGCTGCCCGGTCAACGCGAACAGCGCATTGGCCACCGCCGGCGCAATCGGCGGCACCGCCACTTCGCCGACACCGCCCGGATGGCGCTCGCTGGCGACGATATGGGTCTCGATGACCGGCGACTGCGCCAGCGTGAGCAGCGGGTGGTCGGGGAAGTTGCGCTGCTTGACGATGCCGTTCTCGATGTCGATGCGGCCGTACAGCGCCGCTGTCAGGCCGAAGATCACGCCCGACTCCATCTGCTGGGCGACGATGCCGGGGTTGACCACGGTGCCGCAGTCGATGGCGCAGACAACGCGGTGCACGCGCGGCGTCGTGCCCTGGATCGACACCTCGACCACCTGCGCGACGATGCTGTCGAAGCTTTCGTGCAGCGCCACGCCGCGGGCACGGGGTTCACGGCCGGCCCGCAGAGGCTGGCCCCAACCGGCCTTCTCGGCCGCGAGCCGCAGCACCGCCGCGTGGCGCGGCAGATGGGCCAGCAGACCAAGCCGATAGGCCAAAGGGTCCGCGCCCGCCGCGTGGGCCAGCTCGTCGATGAAGCTTTCCTTGAAGAAGGCATTGTGCGAATGGCCGACGCTGCGCCAGAAGCCCACCGGCACGCCGCTGTGCGTGGCCACGTGGGCGACGCGCTGGTGCGGCACGGCATAGGGCTGGTCGAAGAGGCCTTCGCTGGCACTCCTGTCGGGGGTCAGCATCGCGCCGGCGGTGGCCTGCAACACGGGCTGCAGCGTGGCGGGCACCTCAAGATCACCGCCGCGCACCAACACACCGGCCAGCGCGGCGTTCTGCGGCGTCAGCGTGCGCTCAAGCCAGCGCGGCGCGGGCGCGTCGCCGGCACTGCTGATGCTCAGGGCCAGCGGCGTGCCGTCGCTGGCCAGTGCCGCGCGCAGCACGGCCACCCCGGCCGGGCGGTAGAAGTCGTGGCCGATGTCTTCCTCGCGCGACCAGACCAGTTGCACCGGGCGCCCGCCCGTGGCCATCGCCACACGCACGGCCTGGCCGACGAAGTCGACCTCCAGGCGCCGGCCGAAGCCACCGCCGAGCAGGGTGACGTGGACCGTGACTGCGTCCTCGGTCACGCCGGCCACCTGCGCGGCCAGCGCGCGGGCCATGCGCGGCACCTGCGTGGGCACCCACAGCTCGACCCGGCCTTCGCGGACCTGCGCAGTGCAGTTGATCGGTTCCATGGCCGCGTGCGCCAGGTACGGCGCGCGGTACACCGCTTCATGGACCCGGGCCGCGCCCTGCAGCGCAGCGGAAGCGTCGCCCTGCTCGTGGAAGACGAAGCCGCCGCCGCTGCGCGCCGCGGCTTCGAGGTCGCGCAGGATGGCGTGGCTGTCGAGCGGCCCGGCCGGGCGCGCTCGCCAGTCGACCTGCAGTGCATCGGCGCCGCGCTGGGCATGCCAGGTGCTGCGGCCGATCACGGCCAGCGCCGGCGTCGAGCCGGCATAGGAGGCCAGGCGCACCACGCGCTCGACACCGGGCAGTTGCAGGGCGGCCAAGTCGTCGACCACACCGGGGCTCCCGCCGAGCGCCGGCGCGTGGCGCACGGCGGCGAACACCATGCCGGGCAGGCGAACGTCCAGGCCGAAGCGCGCACTGCCATCGGACTTGGCGGCCACGTCGGTGCGCGGTGCGGCCTTGCCGATCAGCCGCCATTCGTGGCGCGGCTTGGGCGTGGTGGTGGCCGGCGGCGTGCGCGCGGCAAAGGCAGCCAGCTCGCCGAAATGCTCGCTCAAGCCCGAGGCATGGCGGATCACGCCGTTCGCGATGGTCAGGTCAGCCACTGGCAGCTTCCAGTGCACCGAGGCCGCGCCGAGCAACTGGCCGCGCGCGGTGGCCGCGGCCAGGCGCAGCGGCTCCCACAGGTCGGCAATGGTCGACGAGCCGCCGGTGGCGTTGATGCCGAATTCGCGACCGAGCTTGGCGAGCATCCAGCGCCCGAAGCGCACCCGTGTCGTCTCCAGGCCCGGCTGGTTGTCTTCGGGGCGCGTGGGCAGCGCCCCGACGAACATCGCCACGTTGCCGTAGATCGTGTCGTGGCCGGGCTCGATCACCTGCACCGCATCGAGCGCGACATCGAGCTCCTCGGCCACCAGCATCGCCAGCGCGGTGTGCACGCCCTGGCCCATCTCGCTCTTGGGGCAGGCCAGTTGCACGCGGCCGTCGGGCGCGATGCGGATCCAGCCGTTGAGGGCCACGCCATCGCCCGCGGCGTCCGCCAGGAACTCGCCGCGGCCCAGGCGGCTGCGCGGCGGCAGCCAGCCCACCACCAGCGCGCCAGCCGCGCCCAGCCCCGACAACAACCACACGCGCCGCTTCATGGCGCGCGAACGGGCCGCGTCGCCGGGATGGCCCGGCGCATGTCGGCTGCGGCCGCCTTGATCGCCGCGCGCACCCGCGGGTAGGTGCCGCAGCGGCACAGGTTCGTCATGGCCGCGTCGATGTCGGCGTCGCTCGGGTTGCGGTTCGCGGCCAGCAACGCGGCGGCGGCCATCAGCATGCCGCTCTGGCAGTAGCCGCATTGCGGCACCTGGTGCACCACCCCGGCGCGCTGCAGCGGGTGCGGCGCGGCGGCGCTGCCCAGGGCCTCGAGCGTCTGCACGGCCTTGCCTTCGAGCGCCGACAGCGGCGTGACGCAGGAGCGCACAGCACGGCCCTCGACCAGCACGGTGCAGGCGCCGCAGGCGGCCACGCCGCAGCCGAACTTGGTGCCCGTCAGGTTGAGTTCATCGCGCAGCCACCACAGCAGCGGCATCTGCGGCTCGGTGGCGGCGTCGGTCTGGCGCGGCTGGCCGT
>JANOPR010000287.1:0-2057 GCA_031421955.1 Burkholderiales bacterium | reverse complement strand
CGGCCTGTTCCTGCTCGGCTTTGCCACGCTGATGCCATTGGTGTCGGCGGGGCTGGGCCTGGCCACGGGCTGGTTGAAGGGCCTGGGCGAGCCGGTGGTACAGCGGGATGCCCACGACCAGGTTGAAGGGGAAAGTGATCCCCAGCGCGGCACCGATCGACAGCGCCGGGTTGGCCTCGGGCACGGCCAGGCGCATCGCCGCCGGCGCAGCGATGTAGGACGCACTGGCGTAAAGGGTGGCCAGCAATGTGACGCCGCCGACCGACAGGCCCAGCAACCAGCCCGTGGCCAGGCCCAGCCCCGCCGACACCAATGGCATCAGCGTGGCAAAGCCGAGCAGGAACAGGCCGGCGCGCCGCAAGTCGCCGATGCGGCTGGCCGCGACCAGGCCCATCTCGAGCAGGAAAAAGGCCAGCACGCCCTTGAACAGCGTGAAGAAGACCGGCGCAATCGACTCGGCGCCGTCGGGCCCGGCAATCCAGCCGATCGCAAGCCCGCCCAGCAGCAACACCAGGCTCTTGCCGGTCATGACCTCGCGGATCACGCGCCGCCACGGCACGCCCGAGTCGCCACTGCGGGCCAGCAGAACGCCGATCACGAGCGCCGGAAACTCCAGCAGCACGAGCAGCACGGTCATGAAGCCTTCGATGTCCTGCCCTTGCCGGGCCAGGTAGGTGGTGCCGACCGCGAACGTGACCACGCTGACCGAGCCGTAATGCGCCGCGATGGACCCCGAGTCGGCGCGCGACAGCTTGCCGATGCGGCGCAGCACCGGAAACGCCAGCAGGGGAATCAGCGCGCCCACCGCCACCACCGTCAGCGCGGGCAGGGCGACCGATGACAGCGCGTAGCGCGACAGCTCGACGCCGCCCTTCAGGCCGATCGCCAGCAACAGGAAGATGCTCAGCGACTCGTAGAGCACACCGGGGATCTTCAGGTCCGATCGCAGCACGCCGGCGATGGCGCCGAGCAGAAAGAACAGGACGACGGGTTCGAAGTAGGGCATCTTGGGGCAATCAAGGGCCTCGCCCAGCGATCGAGCGGTCGATCCGTGGCGGGGACCTGGTTTCGCGCGGCGACACGCACGCAGCCGCCGGCGCGGCGAGTCTATGCGATGCGCCGCGCGCAAAGCCCCGCGTGCAGCGCGCGGGATAATCGGACGGACGCTTGGCGAGAAGTGAACACGCAAACGACCCGAAACATGACGACCACCGACGATTTGAGCGCGCTGTTCGACAGCAACCGCCGCTGGGCGGCCCGCACCGAGGCCCGCGATCCGGGCTTCTTCACACGGCTGGCCAAGCAGCAGAACCCGAAGTACATGTGGATCGGCTGCGCCGACAGCCGGGTGCCGGCCAACGAGATCACCGGCCTGGACCCAGGCGAGGTCTTCGTGCACCGCAACGTCGCCAACGTCGTCGTCCACAGCGACCTGAATGCGCTGTCGACGATCCAATTTGCCGTCGAACACCTGAAGGTCGAGCACATCATCGTCGTCGGCCATTACGGCTGCGCGGGGGTGCGGGCCGCGCTGCGCGGCACCCGCGTGGGCCTGGCCGACAACTGGTTGCGCCATGTCCAGGATGTGCGCCTGCGTCACCGCGGCCGCATCGACCATCTCGAGCCGATCGAGCAGGAGAACGTCCTGTGCGAGATGAACGTGATCGAGCAAGTCGGCAACGTCGCGCTGTCCACCGTGGTCCAGGACGCCTGGCTGCGCGGCCAGAAACTGGCCGTTCACGGCTGGATCTATGGCTTGGGCGATGGGTTGCTGAAAAACCTCGACGTGACGATGACCCAGGCCGAAACGGTGGTCAAGGTGTTCACGACGGCGATCAAGCGCTATCCGCGCGTCGCGCTGACCGATGAGGACTGACCGCGGCGCATGTTTCCGCAACTCACCGACCCACGCGCCTTCGACATCGCGCAGGCGATGCTCGATGGCTTCAACCGGCACTACCGCCTGTTTCGCGAGACCAGCGCCGCGGCCAAGGCGCGTTTCGAGGCCGCAGACTGGCATGGACAGCAGCGCGCACAGCGCGAACGCATCGAGTACT
>JANOPR010000286.1:0-2959 GCA_031421955.1 Burkholderiales bacterium | reverse complement strand
GCGCTGTCCAAGCGGCGCGGTACGAGCGTGAACCGCCTGATCGATGAAATGGCCACGTTGCTGCTGGCCGAGTTCGATGCCGAGGCGCGGTTTCAAGTGCGGACTGCGCGTGGGCGTGGCAAAGCCAAACGCGGCGTCGAGCTGCTACAAGAGGCCCGGGGCGCGTAGGGTGGTTCATCGTTGCGCTCCGTCACGCGTAGCGCCGCTCTGCATCGCCCACAACTGCGCATACACCCCGCCGCTGGCCAGCAGCGCCTCATGCGGCCCGCTCTCGACGATGCGGCCCTTGTCCATCACCACAATGCGCCCCGCATGGCGCACGGCCGACAGGCGATGCGCGATGACGATTACCGTGCGTCCCTGGCAGATGGCGCGCATGTTGCGCTGGATGACCGCCTCGCTTTCGTAGTCGAGCGCGCTGGTGGCCTCGTCGAAGATCAGGATCCGCGGCTGGGTGAAGAGGGCGCGGGCGATGGCGATGCGCTGGCGCTGGCCGCCCGACAGGCTGGCGCCTTGCTCGCCGACGATCGTGTCGTAGCCCTCGGGCAGCTCACTCACGAATTCATGCGCCCCGGCCAGCGTGGCGGCGTGGATCACGGCGTCGAGCGGCGCCGCCGGGTCGGCGATGGCAATGTTTTCGCGCACGCTGCGGTTGAAGAGCCAGTTGTCTTGCAGCACCACGCCGATCTGGCGCCGCAATTGCGCCGCGTCGATCAGGCTGATGTCGATGCCATCCACGAGCACGCGCCCCTGTTCGGGCGTGTACAGGCGCTGCACCAGCTTCGTGAGCGTGCTCTTGCCCGAGCCGCTGCGCCCGACGATGCCGATCACTTCGCCGGCCAGGAGTTCGAGGCTGACGCCATGCAGCGCGGGTTGCGCCTCGGGGCGGTAGCGAAACGTCACGTCGTCGAACGCAATGCGGCCCTGCAGCGGCGGCAGTTGCGCGGCGCTGGCAGGTGGCACTTCAGTGCGCGTGTTCAGGATGTCGCCCAGCCGCGCCATCGAGATGCCGGTTTGCTGGAAGTCGGTCCAGAGCTGCGCCATGCGCATGATCGGCTGTGCCACGCGCTGGGCGAACATGTTGAAGGCCACGAACATGCCGACCGTGAGCACGTTGTCCATCACCAGGTGCGCGCCGTACCAAAGCGTGACCGCACCAATCAGCTTGGCCGTAAGGGCCACGCCTTCATGGGCCAACGTGGCCAGCGTCTGTGTGCGAAAGCTCGCTGACACGTAGGCGGCGAGCTGCTCGTCCCAGCGCTTGCCGAGTTGCGGCTCGAGCGCGCTGGCCTTGATGGTCTGGATGCCGGTGATGGCCTCGACCAGCAGCGCCTGGTTGGCCGCACCGCGGGCGAACTTTTCGTCCAGGCGCCGCCGCAGCAGCGGCACCACGGCCAGGCTCACGCCCGCATAGATCGGCAGGCTGGCAAGCACGATCAGCGTCAGCGGCACGCTGTAGAGCAGCATCACGGCGACGAAGATCACCGAGAACAGCAGGTCGAGCACAAGGGTGAGTGAACTTCCTGTGAGGAAGCTGCGGATGTTTTCTAGCTCGCGCACCCGGGCCACCGAGTCGCCGACACGCCGGGCCTGGAAGTAGGCCAGCGGCAACGCCAGCAGGTGGCGAAACAGGCGCGCGCCGAGCTCGACGTCGATGCGGCTGGTGGTGTGGCTGAACACGTAAGCCCGCAGCGCGGTGAGCACGCTCTCGAACACCATCACCGCCACCAGGCCGATCACCAGCACGTCGAGCGTGGTCATGCCGCGATGCACCAGCACCTTGTCCATCACGACCTGGAAGAAGAAGGGCGACACCAGCGCGAAGAGCTGCAGGAACAGGCTGATGACGAGCACTTCGCCGAGCAGGCGGCGGTACTTGATCAGGCTGGGGATGAACCACGAAAAGTCGAAGCGCGCCAGTTCACCGGCCAGGCTGGCGCGGCTGGCGACGAGGATCAGCTCGCCGCTCCATTGCTCGGCAAAGGCCTCGAGCGGCTCGATCATCGGCCGGCTTGCGGGTTGGCTCGGGTCCTGGATCAGCACGCGCCGGCCATCGCACTGCGCGAGCACGACGACGCGGCCGCCCTGCATCAGCGCCAGCGCGGGCAGCGCGGCCAGCGCCAGCCGCTGCACATCGCTGCGCGAGCGCTTGGCCTTCAGGCCCAGGTGCTGCGCGGCGAGCAGCAAGTCGTCGGCGTCGATCGATTCGCTGGCCGCCTTGCCAAGCTGGTGCCGCAGCGCCGCCGGGTCGGCTGCAACGTGGTGCAGCCGGGCGATCAGGCACAGCGCCTTGAGTGCGTTGTTCGCGGCCGGGGCTGCGCCGGCGTCGGCGTCGCCCGCGGTGCCATCCGCCGCAGACGTGACCACCCCTGCAGATGCAAGCACTGCTGACACGTTCCGGCCCCCCCTCCGCGATGTGCCGTTAATCTGGCGCAGGCGGGATGTTGCCGAAATCCCGCCTAAGAGGGAGCTGTCAACCTTTACAGGGCGGGTTTACCGCACCCCTGGTAGCGTCAGCGCAATTGCAGCGCATCGTCGCCGAAGCGCAGGCCCAGGGGTTCGATCAACAATTGCTTGTCGCCGGCCTCGACACGGCCGGCGACCAGCGCGTCGATGCCTTGCTCACGCGCAATGGCCACGGTTCTTTCGGCCTGCGCGGGGTCGACGAAGAGCGCGAAGCCCGCGCCCATGTTCAGTGTGCTGTAGGCCTCGTGGTCGTCGTGGCCGGCGTGCTGCTGCATGAATTGCAGCACCGGCGGCACGGCGGGCACGGTGTGGATGCGGTAGGTGTAGCGGGCCGGGTGGCGCAGCAGCTTGCGCCAGCCGTGACCGGTGATGTTGGCGGCGTAATGCGGCGCGATGCCGGCTTGCCACAGGGCTTCGGTGACGGGCGAGTACAGCGTGGTTGGCACAAGCAGCGCCTCGCCGAAGCTCATGCCGCTGTCGTCGATCGGGGTCA
>JANOPR010000285.1:0-4055 GCA_031421955.1 Burkholderiales bacterium | reverse complement strand
CACCTGGGCTTGGCTGGCGGCAGCGTTCTGGTCGGCGGCACGGGTGTCGATGCGCAGCAGTTGCTGGCCTGCCTTTACGCGCTCGCCGACCCTGGCTTCTAGCTGCACGATGGCTCCGGACACCTGGGCCGCGATGACGGTCTGGCGTACCGCTTCGACCGTGCCGTCGAACCCGCTCGAGTCGGCGCGGCTGGCGCTTTGCGCCGGTACCGAGGGCAGTTCCGCCGCGGTGACGGGGAGGGCGCAGACCAACGCCAAAGCAATCGAGGCGAAGCCTGGGTGGGGTCGAATTTTTCGCATCGGGTTCTCTGGCTGGCGTTGCCCTGGGCGTTGCGGCCGTGGTGGCTGGGGATTCGGACAGCTCGTATTATTTGCGCACATAGCTAAATAGTCAAGTAGAATCAGCTTCACATTGAGCACAGGAAGGCAGGGCCGAGGCATGATTGCGGCAAATGAAACTCCGACACGACCTCGCATGGAAGGACTACCCAGCGACGCGCTGGTGCGCGTGGCGGCGTACTTTCAGGTGCTCGCCGAACCGACGCGCCTGCAGATCCTCAATTTGCTGCGCGCGCAGGAGCGTAACGTCGGTGAGTTGGCGCAGTTGTGCGGCTACAGCGCGGCCAACATCTCGCGCCATCTGTCATTGCTGACGCAGCATGGATTCGTGGTGCGCGAAACGCGCGGCAACAGCGCCTACTACCGGATTGCAGACCCTTCGGTCTACGACCTGTGCGATCTGGTCTGCGGCAGCATCGCGCGCCAATTCGAACGCACCGCGTCCGAGCGGGCGGCGTTCGCGGCGCCGCCCGCGCCGCGCAAGAGGGCGCGCGGGCCCGCAGCGCGTTAGCACGCTGTTGAAGTACCCGCCGCGGCGCCTGGGGGCACTTCGACAGCCTGCCAGCGGCCCGAGACGTTCAGCCGCACGCGGCCGATAAGTGGCTCAAACGCCGTCCCAGAGCTGCGTCATCGCCCGGCGGAACCGTTGAGCGATTGCGGCGCCTTGTGCGTGCTGGTGGGCCTGGACCACCCAACGACCGGCGACCATCACATCGCGCCAGGGCCGCGCGGGGCTGGAGAACACCATCGCATCAAGCCAGCGCGACACCGGCACGCCCAGCGTTGACGCGTCCTCGACGTCGGCAACCAGGGCATCAGCGCGCGCGCCGACCACCAGACCCCAAGCCGGCTCGCCCGCGGCGGTCGCGCCCCCGCTTGCGGCCAGCGCGAACAGGCGCGCCGCCGTCGACGGCTGCCCCGACTCGGGCGCAGCCGAGACATTGCGCTGGCCCCGTGTGAGGCGCTGGCCATAGTCGAGCCAGCGCAGTTCTTCGCGCCAGTCGCGCGTGACATGGCTGTCCGAGCCGATCGTCAGCGGCACGCCTGCGGCGAGCCAGCCCGGCAGGTCGCACAGGCCGTCGCCCAGGTTCGCCTCGGTACTCGGACAAATCACCACCGCCGCGCCGCTGCGAGCAACGGCGTTGATCTCGGCGGGCAGGCTGTGCGTGGCATGCACCAGATGCCAGCGGGCATCGAGCAGCTTCTGCTGTGCCAGCCATGCGATCGGCCGTTGGCCAAGCGCCGCCACGCAATCATCGACTTCGGCGCGCTGCTCGGCCACATGGATGTGGACCGGACCATCGAACGATTCGGCCAGCAGGCGCAAGTGCGCGATCGACGCTGGCGACGCAGCGCGCAGCGAGTGAATCACGAGGCCGGCACTCAGCAAGGGACGCTGACTCGACGAGATCGCGCTCGCTGCCGCCCACACCGCATCAGCACTGGTCGCGAAGCGTCGCTGGTCCTCACGCAACGACGGCGCGGCAAAGCCGGCACGTTCATAGAGCGCAGGCATCAGGGTCATGCCGATGCCGGCATCGCCGGCCGCATCGGCCAGAGCCCACGACAGCGTCAACGGGTCGGCATAGGGCTGGCCGCACGTGTCGTGCTGCAGGTAGTTGAACTCGCAGACCTGCGTGTAGCCGCCCTGCAGCAGTTCAACATAGAGCTGCGCAGCGATGGCCCGCAACTGCGCTGCATCGACGCGCAGCGCGACCCGGTACATGCGCTCGCGCCACGACCAGAAGTCGTCACTCGTCGACTCGCGCCGCTCGGCCAGGCCGGCAAAGGCGCGCTGGAAGGCGTGGCTGTGGGCGTTGACCAGGCCGGGCAGCAACGGCGAGTCGAGCACCAGGGCGCCGGCGGGTGGTGCGGCCATGTCGGGGCTGACCTCGGCCCAGCGACCGTCGCCGCCGATGCGCAGCACGACGTTGTTGCGCCAGCCACCGGGCAGCCAGGCCCGGGCGGCCCACAGCAACGAGGCGCCTTCACTGCTCATACGTCGACCTCGACGCCGCCGACTACGACGCGTGCATTCAGGTGCTGACCGAACCCGTAGGCGAGCGCGCTCGGGTGGTCGAGCGGCCAGGCCACGAAGTCGGCACGCTGGCCGGCGGTCAACGCGCCGCGGTCGGCCAGGCCGAGGGCGCGGGCGCCGTTCACGGTCATGCCGCGCAGCGCTTCTTCGGGGGTCAGGCCAAACAGGGTGCACGCCATGTTGAGCATCAGCAGCGGCGACAGCGTCGGCGACGAGCCAGGGTTGTGGTCGGTGGCGATGGCGATCGGCACACCGGCCGCGCGCAGCGCTGCAATCGGTGGCAACTGGGTCTCGCGCAGGAAGTAGAACGCGCCGGGCAACAGCACGGCCACGCTGCCCGCACGCGCCATGGCCTGCACGCCGGCGTCGGAAAGGTGTTCGAGGTGATCGCACGACAGCGCACCGAACTCGGCGGCCAGCGCCGCGCCGCCCTGGTCGCTGAGCTGTTCGGCGTGCAGCTTGACTGGCAGCTTCAGCGCCTGCGCGGCTTCGAAGATGCGTCGCGTCTGCGCCGACGTAAAGCCGATGCGCTCGCAAAAGGCATCGACAGCATCGACCAGGCCCTCGGCGTGCAAGGTAGGCAGCCAGGCGCAGGCGGCGTCGATGTAGTCGTCGGCGCGGCCCTCGAATTCCGGCGGCAGGGCATGGGCCGAGAGGCACGTCGTGCGCACCGTCAGCGGCAACTCGCGGCCGATGCGGCGCGCCACGCGCAGGCAGCGCGCCTCATGCTCTGCCGACAGACCGTAGCCTGACTTGATTTCGAGCGTGGTTACGCCCTCGGCCATCAAGGCCCGTGCGCGACGCCGGGCCAGTCTGAACAGCGTCGGGTCGTCGGCGGCGCGCGTGGCGGCCACCGTTGACCGTATGCCGCCACCGGCGCGGGCAATGTCTTCATAGCTCGCGCCTTCAAGCCGCATCTCGAACTCGCGCGCGCGCTCGCCCGCATAGACCAGGTGGGTGTGGCAGTCGACCAGGCCCGGCGTCACCAGGGCGCCCTCAAGATCATGCTCGGCGTCAATCGCCAGGCCGGCCGGCAGCGCCGCTTCTGCGCCGACCCAGCGCAATGCCGGGCCATCGACGAGCAGGGCGCCGTGTTCGATGCGGCCCCAAGCGGTCGGCTCGGCCAGCGTGACCAGGTGGGCATTGCGCCAGAGCGTGGTCATGTCGAACCCTGCAGCGGCGTGGCCGCCAGCCACCAGCCAATCAACCCCGCCGGCCGCTGACCGGCGACAAACTTGAGCAGGTGCGGCGCCGCGTCGAACCAGAGCAGGCTGTAGGCCGGCAGCGCGATATCCAACCCGCCGGCCTGGCAACGCCCGGCAACAGCGCTAAACAGGCCGCATCGAGCGGCACCGGGCGACCACTCCTGGCCGTCGGCCGCGATTGCCATCACACCGGCCGAGTTTCGCAACATCAGGTTCAGGTCTTTCGTCGAGCCATCGAGCAGGCGGCAGGCTGCGGGCAGCGCGCCGGAGAAGCGCAGCGGCGCGTCTCCCCGCTCGAGCCGGTGCAGCGTCTCGCCGATGCGCAGCTCGACGCCGGCGCCCTGCAATACGGTGAACCAGCGGTCCACGCCTGGATAGGTGGAGAAGGGCCCGTCGACGTCGATGTCGGCGACGCTGACGCGCATCTGCCAGTCCTCACCCTGGGGCCAGACCAGCAACTCGCGAGTCAGCCC
>JANOPR010000284.1:0-2436 GCA_031421955.1 Burkholderiales bacterium | reverse complement strand
GGCCCAGGAGCTGTTCCGAGCCGCCTACACCTTCGTCGGCCATGTGCGCGGCGGGCTGGCGCATGCCACCGTGCTGGCCTGCGCCGGCTTTGGCGCGATCTGCGGCTCGTCGATCGCCACCGCGGCCACCATGAGCAAGGTCGCCTACCCGGCGATGAAGAAGCTCGGCTATGCCGACTACCTGTCGACCGGCGTGATCGCCGCGGGCGGCACGCTCGGGATCATGATCCCGCCCTCGACGATCCTGGTCATCTACGGCATCGTCACCGAAACTCACATCGGCAAGCTGTTTGCGGCCGGTGTGCTGCCGGGTCTGGTCTGCGCGCTGATGATGATGGGCGCCGTGGTCTTCATCACTTGGCGCGACCCCGAAGCCGGCCCGGCGGGCGAGCGCAGCTCCTGGCGCGAGCGGCTGGTGGCCGTGCGCGACATCTGGGGCGTGGCCCTGCTGGTGCTGGTGGTGCTGGGCGGCATCTACGGCGGCGTCTTCACCGCGACCGAGGGCGCGGGCATCGGCGCCTCGGGGGCCTTCTTCTTTGCCCTGGCGCGCGGTGCGCTGAGCTGGCGCGTGCTGTCGGGCATCCTGGTCGAGAGCGCGCGCACGACGGCGATGCTGTTCACGATCCTGATCGCCGCCATGATGTTCGCCAACTTCGTCAATTTCACGACCATGCCGGGCGACCTCAAGGACTGGATCCTGGGCCAGGGCCTGCCGCCGCTGGCCATCGTCGGCGCGATGATGTTGATCTATGTCGTGCTCGGCACGATCATGGAAGAGTTGTCGATGGTGCTGCTGACGATTCCCGTGTTTTTCCCGATCGTGGTCCAGCTCGGCTTCGACCCGGTCTGGTTCGGCGTGTTGATCGTGCTGGTGGTGCAGATCGGCCTGATCTCGCCGCCGGTGGGCATGAACCTGTTCGTGCTCAACACGTTGCTCAAGGACGTGCCGCTGGCGCAGATCTTCCGTGGCGTCTGGCTCTTCGTCGCCGCACTCGTGGTGGCGCTGATCGTGGTGCTCGAGTTCCAGCCGCTGGCCCTGTGGTTGCCGGGCTTCATGCGCTAAGCACCGGCGCAACCTACGTAAAACCCGAAAGGCGCACGACCCACGGCGCGCCTAACATCAGACGGTTCACCGCATTGCCGATTCAACGAAGGAGTCATGACCATGAAACGTACCCTGCTGGCCACCGCCGCCCTGCTCGCCGCATCCACTGCGTTCGCCGAGTACCCCGAAAAGCCGATCACCCTCGTCGTGCCCTTCGCCGCGGGCGGCCCGACCGACAAGGTCGCCCGCGACCTGGGCGAAGTGCTGCGCAAGCACCTCAACAACCAGACCGTGATCATCGACAACGTCGGTGGCGCCGGCGGCACGCTCGGCGCCGCCAAGGTGGCCAAGGCCGCCCCTGACGGCTACACCCTGCTGCTGCACCACATCGGCATGGCCACGTCGCCGGGCCTGTACCGCAACATGCCGTACAAGACGCTCGATGATTTCGAGTACCTGGGCATGGTCAATGAGGTGCCGATGACCCTGATCGGCCGCCCGACGCTGCCGCCCAACAACTATGCCGAGCTGGTCAAGTGGCTCGAGGCCAACAAGGGCAAGGTCAACCTGGCCAATGCTGGCCTGGGCGCCGCCTCGCACCTGTGCGGCCTGCTGTTCCAGCAGGGCCTGAAGATCGACATGACCACCGTGCCGTACAAGGGCACGGCGCCGGCCATGACCGATCTGCTCGGCGGCCAGGTCGACCTGATGTGCGACCAGACCACCAACACCACGGCGCAGATCGAGGGCGGCAAGGTCAAGGCCTATGCCGTGACGACGCTGAAGCCGCTGACCACGCCGGCGCTGGCCAAGCTGCCCACGCTCGACGCCTCCGGCCTGAAGGGCTTCAACGTCAGCATCTGGCACGGCCTGTATGCCCCCAAGGGCACGCCCAAGGCCGCGATGGACAAGATCAACGCCGCCCTGCGCAACGCCCTGAAGGACCCCGAGTTCATCAAGCGCCAGGAAGCCCTGGGCGCGGTGGTCGTGACCGACGCGCGCCTGGCCCCGGCCGAACACAAGAAGTTCGTCGAGGCCGAGATCAACAAGTGGGGCCCCGCCATCAAGGCCGCCGGGCAGTACGCGGATTAGGCGCTTCGCTGAAGTGAAGCGGGCTGCCGGTGGCAGCCCTTTTCTTTGGCGATGGCCTTTGCGCCCCGGCTCGCCGACAGCCTCAGTGCGAATGGCTATGGGCGTGGCCGGTGCCGAGCCCATGGTGGTCGTGCTCGGGCGGTGACTCGGCTTCGGCGTAGCCGAGCATCACCGCCTCCATCAGCTTGCGCAGGGGGTCCTCGTTGAGGGCCACATGGCCGGCCAGGAAACCGGCCAGTCGCGCGAGCACCAGCGACTGCATGGCCACCTGGCGGTAGGCGTTGGGTGAGGCGACCTGC
>JANOPR010000283.1:0-7147 GCA_031421955.1 Burkholderiales bacterium | reverse complement strand
ACGGCGCGTTCTTCATCATCAGCGGCAGCAGCAGGAACGTCGGCGCGGCAATTTTCTGGGCGTACCAGGCGGGCAGCCGCTTGGCGATCGTCGCCACCGTGGTGTCGGCGATCAGGGTGTCGGCACCCTTGATGCAAATCGCGGTGAACAGGTCGGGCGCGCCTGTCGGGCTCAGTTTGAGCGGCACCTTGATCGCTGCGGCGACTTCGGCGGCCCCGTCCCCGAGGCCGAAACGGCCCGTCAGGCAGTCGCTGCGGGCGTCGCGCAGGCAAAAGACGATGCGCCGAAAACCCAGTGCGCGCTGCATGGTCTCGAGGATCGTGCGCAGGATTTCATTGAGCTTGAAGCCGTCCACGACCATCTGGTTGGTGATGTCCTGCACCCCCTGGGCCAGCAGGTCCAGCGCCGGACCCGCGTCGCGGCCAGGCGCCGCGGGCGCGGCATCCGGCGGCGTGGGCAGCGTGTGCGTCAGCGCCAGCGTGTGTTGGAGCGGCACATCGCTGTCGAACCCAGGCACGCGCACGGCAGGTGACGCAACCAGCAGGCGTTGCGCGCGGGCCTGCGGGCCCAGTCCAAGATTCATCGCCTGCGCCAGTTGCGACAGGCGTTGCTGCGCCTGTTCGGCCGCGACTGTCACGTCCTCAGGCTTGCAGCCCAGGGCACGCGCGTAGTGCTGGGCAATGTTGGCCACGGCGGGCCCGACGTCCTGGGCGTGCAGCATGGCGTCGGCCACCTCGGCCGCCACCCGGCCCAGCCAGCGCTGGCGCTCCGGCCCGCTGGCGCCCAGCGGCTTGGTGGGTAGCTTGCCTTCGGGCGCCCGCATGGCGCGTTGCAGGCCTTCGGGCAGGCCCCAGGTCTTGGCCACACCCAGGCCCAGGGCCTCGAAGCTGATGCCGAGCACGCGCTGCGCTGTGGCCCCGGCGTCGGCACCCGCCTGGCGCTCGCCAGGCGGCGGCGCCAAGGCGCGGATCTGGCGCGCCTCGTCGGGAAAGTAGAACTCGACCAGCAGGCGGCCGAGGTTTTGCAGCATGGCCGCAAGAAAGCTCTCTTCGGCGTCGCGCGCCAGCGGCGCCAACTCACTGGCCAGCGTGCCGGCCATCAACGCGCGCAGGAATTCCTCCTTCAGTTGCCCGGCATGGCCCTTGTCCTGCATGTGGTCCAGCAGCACCAGCGACAGCGCCAGGTTGCGGATGCCCGCAAACCCGACCAGCGACACCGCGCGCGAGACCGTGCTCACGGCGCCGCCGGCGGCACTGTAGTGCGCCGAGTTCACGATGCGCAGCAGCTTGTTTGTCAGCGCCACGTCCTTCAGGATCTCGGCAGACAGGCTCTGCAGGTTCTCGTTTTCGGAGTCTGCGACGCGCTGTATGCGCGAGATCGAGTCCGACAGCGCCGGAAAGTCGCTGCGATGCTTCATGCGGCGCAGCAGGAAGTCCAGCGTGGCGTTGCTGGTCGCACCCGGCTGTTCGGCCGCTGCCGGCGATTCAACCGTCTCGCCTTGCAGCCACTGCGTCAGCGCCCGGTGCATCACCGCGGCGCTGGCCGTGCGTCGGGCGCTCTCGCGTGCCAGCGCGTGCTGGACGATGTCGCGCAGGGCGTCGTCGAGGGTTTCGCCACTGGGCGCGGCGCCAGGTGCCAACAAGTCCTCGTGCTGCACACGTGCCAGGGCGCGCAGCGGGTCGCGCTCGCTGAGAAGCCGCTTGCCGCCCAGCATTTCCGCCAGCAGCACACCCGCGGCAAACAGGTCCATTGTCGGCTGCGGCGCGGCGCCACTGGCCGCCTCCGGACTGATGTAGCCGGGCGTGCCGACGATGCGGTCAGCGCCGGCATCGGTGGCGGCCTCGGCCTGCAGGCCCACGCTGATGCGCGCTGCGATGCCGAAGTCCATCACGCGGGCGCGGCCTTTGGCGTCGATCAGGATGTTCGACGGCTTCAGGTCGCGGTGCACGATGCCGTGCTCATGCGCGGTGCGCAATGCGTCGAGCACGCCCAGCATCAGCGTGACCGCCTCGCGTGCCGGCAGCCAGCCGCCGCGCTGGCGAAGATGCGTCGCCAGCGTCGGGCCCTTCACATACTCGAACACGAGGTACGGCCGACCGCCGGCTTCAGCCGCCACATCGACCTCGAACACCGGCACGATGTGGGGGTGGGAGAGCCGGCTGACAGCCCGGGCCTCGTCAAGCCAGTGGCCGATGGCGGGGCCGTCTGTCTGCAGCAGCTTGAGCGCCACCTCGCGGTCAAGCTTGGTGTCGTGAGCCAGCCAGACCACGGCCTGCGCGCCTCGGCCGAGCTCGCGCAGCAGCTTGAAGCGGCCGATCTGTCGGGCCGCACCCGGCGCGTTCACGGGCAGCTCTCGTGCTGCGCAGCGCGGTGCTCGCCCTTGGGGCGGCCGGGCCGGCTCATCAGCCAACCTCCGTGCTGCGCACTGCGGTATTCGCCCTTGGGGCGGCCCGGCGGGCTCATGCGGCGGCCTGGTCACCGCTGCCGTCGTTGGCGGTCGGCGCGGGGCCCGCAGTCGCGCTGGCCTGCAGGGCAGTTTGCAGGTCGCGCACCGTGATCGTCAGCACGCGGCCATAGCGAAGTACGACACGGTTGACTGCAGCGGTCTGCAGTTGCGGCGGGGCCGACAGCGCATCGACCGCCTCGTTGGCGGCGCTGGCCACCGCGCGCAGCGTGTCGTCGTCGGTCTCGACTTGTCGCACCGGTACATCGGTCGGCAGGCGGCGCACCATGTGCAGGACGGCGGCGTCCATGCCCCACCAGCGTGCCACGGCAGTGCCCATGCCTTCGATGTCGGCGCCGAGCACGGCATAGGCCGCGGCCTGCTCGCTCATGCCGGGCTCGGGCGCAGTCTCAGGCTCGGCGCCGGGCAGCACGACGTGCTGCATCAGGCGGCGCACCTGCGCCATCTCTTCTGCGAAGTGATACTGCACGACCAGGCGGCCCAGGTTCTGCATCAGCGCCACCAGCGACACGACCTCGGCGTCGTAGCCTGCCGGCCGCAGCCATTGCGCCAGGCGGGCGGCATGCATGGCCCGGTTGATGGTTTGCTCGAGGTCATGTGCGCCGGCTGCGTCGAGCGGGCCGGGCCAGTGCCGCAGGCTGAGCGCGCTGCGGCGAACCCCGTCCAGGCCGACCATCGCAATGGCCCGCCGTATCGTGAGCACCGGGCCGTTGCCGGAGACCTGCGTGCCGCGCACCTGCGCACTGTTGACGCTGCGCAGCAGTTCGAAACTCAACGCGGGGTCGCGCAGCACGACCTGGGCCATTTCCTCGGTGTGCTGGCGCTCCATCAATGCCAGACGCGCCGCACGCGCTGCGCCGCCCGGCAGCGCGGGCAAGGCGCCGATCTGGCGCACGCGCTCGATCAGTTGTTCATGCGAGTCCACTCCCTGGCTGGCGTCGGCTTCGAGCCAGCCTTCGAGTGCGCGTGCCAGCGTGCGTGCGTTGCGGTAGCGCTGGCGCGGTTGACGGTCCGTGGCGCGGTTGGCGATGGTGCGCAGGGCCTCGGGCACCAGGCGCGGCAGGTCCCAGGGCAGGCGCAAGGTCTCGCGCCCGAAGGGTGGCAACTGCGCGATCACGCGCGAGATGTCAGGTTGCTCGAGCGCGGGCGCACCCGCAAGCAGCCCGTACAGCGCAATGGCCATCGCCAGCACATCGCGCTCGGCGTCGTCACGCGACTGGCGCAGCGCCTCGTTGCCCGCGCCGCCATCGGCCGCTGGCGCGTCGACGTCACCGGCGGCGACTTCCAGGCCCAGCACGCGAACCGTGCCGCTGTCGCTCAGCGTCAGCAGGAAAGGCTGCAGATCGCGGTGCACGACTCCCGCGTCATGAGCGAAGGCCAGCCCGGCCAGCGCCTGGGCAATCCAGCGGGCGACATCAGCACAGGCCTCGCCCTCGCGCGGCGCGCGGCGCTCAGCCAGCGTCGGGCCGATGGCACTGTCGTAGGCCACAAAGGGCCAGTTCTCCTGGGTCCCGACCTCGACCGCGTGCGCCAGGTTCGGGTGCGACTGGCGCGCGCCGCGCCGCGCCTGTTCCAGCCAAGCCGCCAACGCGACCGGCGTGGCCGGTTGCTGGCGCGGCAACACGAGCACCAATTCCTGCCCACTGCGGGGGTCCCGTGCGCGCCAGGCCATGCTGCGCGTGCTGCGGCCCAGCAGTTGAAGCAGTTCGAACCGGCCGAGCTTGCGCACGCCGGGCGACCTGGCAGCAGGGGCAGTGGTAGCAGACATGGGCAAGGGAGGCGGGCGAGACAGACCGGCAATGCGGGCCCTGCGATTGAAACGCGCCCCACCCCGGGGCAAAACGCCGAACAGGCGCGTAAAAGCGCCTCTGAACCGGCAGCAACGCGGCCGGCAGGCGGCGCTCAATCCAGCTCGATCAACTCGCCGGCCGCACTGACGAAGGCCGCGCGCACGACCTCGCCGGGTTGCAGCGCCTGCACGGCACGGCGGTAGGCGCCAAGCTGCTCGCGGTATGCCGCTTCAAGTTGCGGCGCCCCGGCCAGCTTGTAGTCAAGGACCCACCAGGCCGGCGCCTGGCCTGCGGTGCACACTAGGCGGTCAATGCGCAGCACCTGACCAGCCCGGCTGTCAACGCCGGCGATAGGCACCTCGTTGCCGGCCCAGGCCAGGGCGTGTCGATCGAACAGGTGCGCGCAGGACGGGCTGCCCAGGATGCGCGCAGCAATGGCCTGCACGGCGGCCGCGTCGGCGACGCCGAACTCTGCGGCAGCGGCGGCGGCCAGATCGGCAAGACCGGGTTGGTTGACCACAGTAGCCCACTCGAGTACACGGTGCACCGCCTGGCCCAGGCGCGCGGCGGCATCGTCCTGCAGCGGCGGGGCCGGGAGCTCGATCGCCGCCGCAGGCCGGCTCAGCGGCAGCGCAACGTAACTGGCTTGCGTCGTCGTGGCTGCGCCGACCGGCTCGGCCGCCGTCGGCCAGTCTGCCGCCAGCGGCTCCAGTCGCGACCACCACGAAGGATGCGGGCTCGCGTGCCTCGGTGGCGTACGACTGACGATCAGGCGGTCTTCAGCCCGCGTCAGGGCCACGTAGAAGGCATTGAATTCCTCGCGCGTGCGCGCCGCGCGTTCGCTGTCGAGCTGGGTCTGCAGCGACGGCGGGCAACGCGCCTCGGACGCGACAAAGGCCACGCGCGAGGGCCGCGCCGCATCGACCGGCCAATCGAACAGCAAGGTCGATGTCTCGACGCGGGGCGGCTCAGGGTCGGCATCCATCAGCAGCACCACCCGTGCCTCGAGGCCCTTGGCGCCGTGGATCGTCAGCAGGCGCACGGCGTCTTGCTGCTGCGCGGGCGGCGCCAGCACCTGGCGCTGCCGCAGCGCGCGCACGAAGCCGTAGGGCGACGCATAGCGCCCACCGTCGAGCTCGAGCGCAGCCGCCAGCAGCGCCCTCACGGCGTCCATCGCGCGGGCATGGCGCTCAGGCGGCACCACCGCGGCCAGGCGGGGCAACAACTCGCCCTGGTGCACGATGCGGTCCAGCAGGTCATGCGGCGGCAGCGTGGGCGCGTCCGCCTGCCACTGTGCCAGCAGCCCGGCCGCGCGCCGCAGCGCCGCGCTCGCGGTGTCGTCGACGGCGCAGGCCATCAGGGCCGGCCACCAGCCGCCAACCACCCTGGCGCTGCGCGCAAGCGCCAGCAGGTCGTCGTCGCCGGCGCCGAACAAGGGGCTCTTCAATGCGCGCGCCAGCGACAGGGCCTGCCCGTTGGAGGCCAGGACGTCGAGCACGGCCAGCAGATCCTGGACTTCGGGCAGATCCGCCAGGCGCAGGTCTTCCGGGGCGACATGCGGCAGGTGCCATGCTGCCATTGCGTCGGCGGCCTGGGCCAGCACCGAGCGCTTGCGCGCCAGCACCATGATGTCCTTGGGCTGCACACCCTCGACACGAACCAGCGTCTGGACTGCACGCGCAACCTCGCCGGCCTCGGCCTCGCGCAACACGAACCGGGCCTCGATGCGCGGCGTGCGCAGCGAGGGACGCCAGACGCGCTCGGCGCCGTCAGCGTCGCCGCGCGTGGCGCGAGGCGGCCTCTCGGCGCTCGCCAGTCGAAACACCGCGGGCGCTGCGCCCGGCGACGCCGCGCGCTCGGTGCTGTGATCGCGCCATGCCGCGAGCGCACCCTCGCGCGCGGCCGCGCCAAAGACGCCGTTGATGGCCTCGACCACGCCCGGCGCGCAGCGGCGCGTGTGGTCGCACGCGGCCAGCGTGCCGCCGAGGGCGTCGACGACGAAGCGCTGGGCCGCCTCGAACACACGCGGCTCGGCGCGGCGAAAACGGTAGATGCTCTGCTTGGGGTCGCCGACGATAAACAGGCGGGGCCCTGCACCGCCGCCGCCGGCCCCCGCGTAAGCCGCCAGCCAGCCGTACAGCGCGTGCCACTGCAGTGGGCTCGTGTCCTGGAACTCGTCGATCAGCAGGTGGCGCACGCGGGCGTCCAGCCGCTCCTGGACCCAGCCCGACAGCTCGTGGTCGGACAACAGCGCGAGCGCCACGCGCTCGAGGTCGACCATGTCGATCAGGCCGCGGCGGCGTTTCAGGCCGGCGTACTCCGCGAAGAGCACGCGCGAGAGGCGCAGCATGGCCATGTGGTCCTGATGCGCATGAACCTGCGCGATCTGCGGCGCCAGGCGCTCCAGCGCTTCGCACAACAGCAGCTGCTGCGGCAGCTCGCCCAGCTGCTTGCGCGGCGTGCCGGTGCCGCCGGCCGTGAACAGTGCCTCGCGCAGGCCGAGGTAGGCGGCATGGTCGTCGGCCAGGGCCAGACTGTCGACCAGGCCGGCCGCGGCCGCCTGCGCCTGCGACTTGTATTTCTCACGTCCAACCAGCTGCTGCGCAAGCGACTGCACGGCCGCGACGATGAAGGCCTCACGGATCTGTGCTGCCGGATTTGGATCGGGCCCGGCCTCGACACTGGCCTCGAGCACGCCGGCCTCGTCTGCCAGCTCGACTTCGGCGCGCCGAGACAGGGCCGCGGCAAACCACGCATCGAGCACGAAGCGCCCGTGGCGCAGGCTGAGCAGCCGGTAGTCGGCGCGCAGGGATTCGTCGGCCAGCACCGCGGTGTGAAAGGCCTGCATCAAGGCCGGCTCGAGATCGCTCACGTCTTCCAGCGGCGTCATGCC
>JANOPR010000282.1:0-4736 GCA_031421955.1 Burkholderiales bacterium | reverse complement strand
GTGCGGCCGTCCTGGCGCAGTTCGGCATTGCCGCCGGCTGGCATGACCCAGCCGCGCACCCGGGTGTCGCGGCCGTCGAGCTCATCGGCGCTGGTGATCCAGGGGCCCATCGGGCAGAAGGTGTCGAAGCTCTTGCCCAGGTCCCACTGCTGGTGGCGCATCTGCACATCGCGTGCGGTGACATCGTTGACCACCGTGTAGCCCAAGACATGGTCCATCGCCCGGTTGCGTGCAATGTCGCGGCCGCCGCGGCCGATGACGACCGCGAGTTCGGACTCGTAGTCGATCTGCGCCGACACCGCCGCGCCGGGCATTCGCACCGCTTCGTGCGGGCCGATCACGCACTCGGCGAACTTGGTGAAGACGATCGGCCAGGCGTCTTCCCTGGGCATGTGGCTGGCGAAGACGCTGCCGGCCAGTTCCGCCGCGTGGGCGCGGTAGTTGCGCCCGACGCAGAACAGGCCGCGGCGTGGCTGCGGCAGCGGCGCGCGCAGGCTCAGCGCCGCGACCGGCAGACGCGCGCCCACTGGTGGCGGCAGGCTGTCGCCACGGGCCAGTGCCTCGACCAGACCCAGCACGCCGCGCGCCGGATCGGCCACGGCCAGTGGCGTGGCTTCGCGGCCGCAGGCCGAGATGCAGCCGGCGTGGTGGCGGCCGCCCCAACTCCAGCTGGCAAGGCGCATGGCGAGTCTCCGTAGGCCCGCCGTTGCCCGGGATGCTGCCCCGGCACTGCGAGTGGATGGCCCGAATGCATGGTTTTGAGACTTGCGTCTCAAATCGGGATGAATGCATCATACGGGTGGGGTTGCCTCGCTCACAAGACGTTCCGCCCGCGATTGACCTCCGGAAATACCCGCATGCCACGCGTCAAGCACAAGCTCAGTGAAGCCCCCAAGGCGCCCGACAAAGGCGTCAAGGCGGCGACCTTTCATTTGCTGCTCGACACGGCCATGGAACTGATCCGCTCGGGCGGCCACGTCCCATCGGTGGCCGAGGTCGCTGTGCGCTCCAAGGTCTCGCGCGCCACGGCCTACCGCTACTTCCCCAGCCGCAGTGCGTTGGTCACGGCGGTGGTCGGGTCTTCGCTCGGGCCGGTGCGCAGCCTGTCCTCCGACAACCCCGACGGCCGCGTGCGCGTGCGCGAACTCTTCACCGAAACCTTTCCGCGCTTCAAGGAGTTCGAGCCGCAGATGCGAGCCGCAGCCCAGCTTGCGCTCGAGCAATGGGCGCTGGAGCGTGCCGGCCTGCTCGAGGAGCCGCCGTTCAGGCGCGGCCACCGCATCCGCATCCTCGAACATGCCATCGCGCCGCTGCCCCTGCCGCCCGCCCTGCGCCAACGCCTGCACCGGGCCTTGTCGGTGGTCTACGGCATCGAGCCCTTCGTGATCCTCAAGGACATCTGGGGTCTGCCCGACCGCGAGGTGGAGAGCATTGCGCTGTGGATGGCCGATGCGCTGATCGACACCGCGTTGCGTGAAGCGCAGGCCACGGGCACCAAGAAGTCGCTCGGCGCAAACGCCGCCGGCGTCTTGAAGGCGCCCACGCACAAACGCAGCCGATAGGCCCGCCGCAGATGCGGGCATGCAACGCCAACCACTGGAGCGCCATTGAACCCCTTGCCTGACCGACGCCATTTCCTGCTCGGTGCCGTCGGCACCGCCTTCACGTCGAGTGTGCTCGGCCAAGGCAGCCCCCACCACGCCGGGCAGTACGAGAGCCTGAGCCAGCCGGGCCGCATCGGGCTGCCCGAGCTCGCCGCCGCGCAGCATGTCTTCGACAGCCCGGCGCCAAAGGCCGCACAGGCCGGACGCTGGCTGGCCCGTGCCGCGCTGCCGCTGCCACGCAGCGAGATGGCCTGGGCGGTCGATCTGGCCGGCAAGATGCACGTCGTCGGAGGCTATGGCGAGCAGCGCGTCGACCGCGCCTACCACCAGGTCTATGACCCGCTGGCCGACCGCTGGAGCGACGCCGCAGCCTTGCCGCGTGGCGCCAACCATGTCGGGGTGGCCGTACTCGAGGGCAAGCTCTACGCCGTGGGCGGACATCTCGAGCAGAACCGCAAGCCGCACGACGACTGCTTCGTCTTCGAGGCCGCAAGCAACCGCTGGCAGAGGATCGCGCCGCTGCCGCGCGCCTGCGGCGCGATCGGCTGCGTCGGTTTCGGCGGCCGCCTGCATGCGATCGGTGGCGCCATCGGCGACACAGGGCCGAGCAAGAAGTCCGTCGACTGGCACCTGGCCTACGACCCCAAGGCCGACCGCTGGAACACGCGTGCGCCGCTGCCCACCGGGCGCGACCACACCGGCACCGTCGTCATCGGCAACCAGATCCATGTGGTCGGCGGGCGCGTCGATTCATTCCACACCAACTCCAACCTGCACCACGCCTATGACGCCAGGGCCGACCGCTGGGAGCCGCGCAACCCACTGCCGACCGCGCGCTCGGGACACGGCGCCGTGCTCTACCGCGAGCGCCTGTTCGTGATGGGCGGCGAAGGCACGAACCGGGTCTTCGGCCAGAACGAAGCCTGGGATCCCGTGACTGATCGCTGGGAGTCGTTCGCGCCGATGCGCAGCCCGCGCCACGGCCTGGGCGCAGCGGTCCTGGGCGACGCCATCCATGTGGCCGGTGGCGGCCCGGTAATGGGCGGCGGCGTGCAGAGCGCCCTGCACGAGGCCTTCACGCTGGCCTGAGCTCCCCTCGGGGGCGCGAGCGCAGCGAGCCTGGGGCCGTCATTTCAGTCAATGCCTGATCGCACCGCCCAGCGCAACTTGGCCGAACTCGAACGCGGGTTGGCGCGCTGCTCTTCGAACGAAGGCCGAATGAAGTCGGCGGCCACACGCTCGTACACGCCCGAGCGCTCGCCGGCCTGAAACGCCTTCTTGACGCGGCGGTCTTCGCCGGAGTGAAAGCTCAATATGGCAACCCGGCCGCCACGGCGCAGGCAGGACGGCAAGGCCTGCAAAAACTGGTCGAGCGCCGAGAACTCGTCGTTGACCGCGATGCGCAGTGCCTGGAAGGTGCGTTGCAAGGACTTGCGGATTTCGACCTTGCGCTCGGCCTCGGGCAGCTTGCGCGGCAGCAGCGCGCCGACGCATTCACGCACCCTGTCGGCCAGCTCGGCGGTCGTTTGCAGGTACTGGCCTTGCAGCGCGGCGGCCAGGGCCTGTGCATGCGGTTCGTCGGCGTTGTCGATCAATAGCTCGCGCAATGCCGGGCGCGTGATGGCCAGCAGCAGTTCGCTGGCGCTCGGGCCGCTGCCCGGGTCCAGGCGCAGGTCCAGCGGGCCATCGACCTTGAAACTGAAGCCGCGCGCCGGGTTGTCGATCTGCATCGAGGAGACGCCCAGGTCGGCGAGCATCACGTCGAAGCCGCCGCCGGCCTCGGGCAGCAGTTCGGCAACGCGGGCGAAATTCATTTGCCGCACGCTCAGCTCGGGCTCGGCATGGCCCAGCCCGTGCAGGCGCGCCGCGGTGCGCGGCAGTTCCAGCGGGTCGACATCCAACCCGAACAAGCGCCCGCCGGGCTTCAGTGAACCCAGCAGCGCTTGGGCGTGGCCGCCGAAGCCCAGCGTGGCGTCCAGACCGACCTCGCCGGGCTGGGGTTGCAACACTGCGAGGATCTCGGCGACGCAGATCGGCCGGTGCATGCCCGCCGGGGTCTGCCCGCGCTGCATGACCTTGTCGACTTCTGCGGCGTGGCGCGCCGGGTCGTGTTCCTTGTACTTCTCTTCGAAGCGCTGCGGGTGCGTGCCGGCATAGCGCACGCGGCGCTTGTGCGGGGGTGTCGCCTCGGCCATGTGCTGAATTGTCGCCCGCGATCGGGCGGCTGACCCGCCATGGGCGAGTGCGTATTAACACGCCCTAGCGCGCCGCGTCGGATTCGTTCAGGCTGTCCAGAAACGCCAGCAGGTCGTCGGTCTCGGTCGCGCTCAAGCGCAGCGGGGCCAGCAGGCGTTCGCCGTCGGTGTGCAGGCGCTCTTCATTCAGTTCGGAGTAGTGCTTCACCACGTCGCGCAGGCTGGCCAGGCTGCCGTTGTGCATGTACGGCGCGCTGCGCGCCAGGTTGCGCAAGGTGGGCACCTTGAATTCGCCATAGTGGCGGTGCTCGAGCCGCACATGCTGCGTGCTGATCGCGCTGCGGCGCGAGGCGTCGTCATTGAAGGGCCCGAGCAGGTTGTAGCGGCTGGCCAGCAGGGCCTTGATGCCGCCATGCCGGCCGGTGTCGACCCGGCCGGGCGCGGCGAAGAAGGGGATGCCGATGTCGTGGAATTCGCCGTTGGAGAAACTCGGCCCCACGTGGCACAGCGCGCAACGCCCCTTGCCGACGAAGATGGCCAGCCCGCGTTGCGCCGAGGGCGGATAAGCAGCCGCCGCCGCGCGGTCGCCGCGCTGCAGCGCGTCGCGAAAGTCGTCGAACGGCGTGCGCCGGCTGCGCAGGGTTTCCTGGTAGGCCGCCAGCGCCTTGGCCAGGTTCACGACCACCGTCTCGTCGCTGCGTTCGGGCGCGCGGCCCAAGACCTGGCGGTAGGCGTCGCGCAGATCGGCGTGGCCGCGCAGGGTTTGCGCGACGCTGCGCAGGCTGCCGCCCATCTCGCCGGCGTCGAGCAGTGGGCGCAGGCTCTGCGCCCACAGGTTGTCGTTGGCGCCGTCCCAGCCGAACCAGCGTTGTGTGCCCGGGTTGGCCAGGCCCAGCGTGTTGCGATTGACCTCGGCGATGCCGACGGCGCGAGGCCG
>JANOPR010000281.1:0-4180 GCA_031421955.1 Burkholderiales bacterium | reverse complement strand
GCCCACCATCGACGACAGCAGCACACGGCGCAGGGCGTTGCCCAGCGTGTGGCCGTAGCCGCGCTCGAAAGGCTCGAGCGTGGCTTTGGCGCGGTGGCCGCCGATCGGCTCGACATTGATGGCTTTGGGTTTCAGCAGATTGGTTTGCATTGAGTGGTGTTCCTGTCAATACCCTCGGCTCGTTACACCGATAAGGCTGATGGATCTGCCGGGCTGGGAGACGAGGCTTCGCGCCCGGCAAGCGAAGCCTCCACGAGAAGGGTCGTGGCCGAAGGCCACGATCCCGCTGTCCTGTTTGCTTATCTCGAGTACAGCTCGACGATCAGCGCTTCCTTGATCTCGGCACCGAATTCGTCGCGGTCCGGATACTTCGTGAACACGCCCTCGAGCTTGGCGGTGTCGACCTTGACCCATGCGGGCAAGCCAATCGATTCGGCCAGCTTCATCGAGTCGGTCACGCGCAGCTGCTTCTTCGACTGCTCACGCACGGCGACCGTGTCACCGGCCTTGACCAGGTACGACGAGATGTTCACGACGCCGCCGTTGACGGTGATGCTCTTGTGAGAAACCAGCTGGCGCGCTTCGGCGCGGGTGCTGCCAAAGCCCATGCGGTAGACGACGTTGTCCAGCCGTGACTCGAGCAGTGTCAGCAAGTTGGCGCCGGTATTGCCCTTGCGGCGTTCGGCCTCGGCGAAGTAGCGACGGAACTGTCGCTCCAGCACGCCGTACATGCGCTTGACCTTCTGCTTCTCGCGCAACTGCAGGCCGTAGTCGCTGGTGCGCGAGCCGCTGGTGCGGCCATGCTGGCCGGGGCGGGATTCGAACTTGGACTTGTCGCTGATTGCGCGGCGTGCGCTCTTCAGGAACAGGTCGGTGCCTTCACGGCGGGAGAGTTTGGCCTTGGGGCCGAGGTAACGTGCCACGTTGGTGTCCTTATTTCAATCTGACGCAACCTTCGTGTTGCGCGAGTCCGGCGGATGTTTTTTTAGGTGCTCGGACGGTGGGCTTCAAAACGCCAACGTCGACAAGGCTCTAGCGAAGCCCTGTCGACGCGGCAGGGATGCTTAGATGCGTCGACGCTTCTGCGGCCGGCAGCCGTTATGCGGCACGGGCGTCACGTCGGAGATCGAGTTGATGCGAATGCCCAGCGAGGCCAGCGCACGCACGCTCGACTCGCGGCCGGGCCCCGGGCCCTTGATGCGAACGTCCAGGTTCTTGATGCCCTGTTCTTGCGCCGCCCGGCCGGCGTTCTCGGCGGCAACCTGGGCCGCAAAGGGCGTGCTCTTGCGCGAACCCTTGAAGCCCTGACCGCCCGAAGACGCCCACGACAGCGCGCCGCCCTGGCGGTCGGTGATCGTGATGATGGTGTTGTTGAACGACGCGTGCACGTGCGCAATGCCATCCGCGATGTTCTTGCGGATCTTCTTGCTCACGCGACGCGCGGCGGTGTTCTGAGGTGCCTTGGCCATGTTCTGTTCCTTGAGTCTTTAGCGACGCGCGCGGATCACTGCTTGACGAGACGGGCGACGGGTCACTTCTTGACCAGGGCGCCCGATTTGCGCGGGCCCTTGCGTGTGCGTGCATTGGTCTTGGTGCGCTGGCCGCGAACCGGCAGGCCACGACGGTGGCGCATGCCGCGGTAGCACCCCAGGTCCATCAGGCGCTTGATGTTGATCGACATTTCGCGACGCAGGTCGCCTTCGATCGTCATGCGGCCGATTTCGTCCCGGATCTTTTCCAGGTCGCCGTCCGACAGGTCCTTGATCTTCTTCGAGTAGGCGATACCCGCCTTGTCGCAGATCTTCTGCGCCGTGTCGCGGCCGATGCCGTAGATCGACGTCAGGCCGATCTCGGTGTGCTTGTGCGGCGGGATATTGATACCAGAAATGCGTGCCATGGTGTTCCTTCAGTGTCCTGTGCGGTAGGGCCGAGTCAGCCCTGGCGCTGCTTGTGGCGCGGGTCAGTGCAGATCACGCGCACGACGCCATGACGCCGGATGATCTTGCAGTTGCGACACATTTTCTTGACTGATGCAGCGACTTTCATGACTAGCTCTCCTAAACCTTCTTACCAAACTGGCAATTGCAGCACTCGCTTTGCGCGGACCACGGTACGTGCCCGAATCAAGCCGTAGGCTGTCTTCCTCAGCTCGCCTTGAAATTTGCCTTCTTCAAGAGCGACTCGTACTGGTGACTCATGAGGTAGCTCTGGACCTGGGCCCAGAAGTCCATCGTCACGACGACGATGATCAACAGTGACGTGCCACCGAAATAGAACGGCACGTTGTACTTCAATACCAGGAACTCGGGCAGCAAGCAGACTGCCGTGATGTAGATCGCACCGGCCAACGTCAGCCGGCCCAGGATGCGGTCGATGTGCTTGGCGGTCTGGTCACCCGGGCGAATGCCAGGAATGAAGGCGCCGCTCTTCTTCAGGTTGTCAGCCGTCTCGCGGCTGTTGAACACCAGCGCGGTGTAGAAGAAGCAGAAGAAAATGATCATCGCCGCGTACAGCATCACGTAGATCGGCTGACCTGGCGAGAGCGCTGCCGAAAGGTCGCGCAGCCAGCGCATGCCTTCGCCCGTGGCGAACCAGCCGACCACGGTCGCGGGCAGCAGAATGATCGACGAGGCGAAGATCGGCGGGATCACGCCGGACATGTTGAGCTTGAGCGGCAGGTGCGACGACTGGCCGCCATAGACCTTGTTGCCCACCTGTCGCTTGGCGTAGTTGACGAGGATCTTGCGCTGGCCCCGCTCGACGAAGACCACCACGTAGGTCACGACGAAGACCAGCGTGATGATGATCAGCGAGGCAATGATGCTCATCGACCCGGTGCGCACCAGCTCAAAGAGGCCGGCGATCGCGCTGGGGAGTCCGGCGGCGATGCCCGCGAAAATGATGATCGAGATACCGTTGCCCAGTCCGCGCTCGGTGATCTGTTCGCCCAGCCACATCAGGAACATGGTCCCGGCCACCAGGCTCACCACCGCCGTCATGCGAAAACCAAAGCCAGGCGCAATCACCAGACCCGGCGAACCCTCGAGGGCCAGCGCGATGCTCAGCGACTGGAAGATGGCCAGCAGCAAGGTGCCGTAGCGCGTGTATTGAGTGATCCTGCGCCGCCCGGACTCGCCTTCCTTCTTCAGGGCCTCGAGCGTGGGCACGACGTAGGTCATCAACTGCTTGATGATCGACGCCGAGATGTAAGGCATGATCCCCAGCGCCAGCACCGAGAAGCGCGACAGCGCTCCGCCGCTGAACATGTTGAACAGGTTCAGGATCCCGCCGCTCTGGCTGTCGAACAGCTGGCGCAACTGGTCCGGGTCGATGCCGGGCACGGGAATGTGCGTGCCAATGCGGTAGACCACGAGCGCAAGCAGCAAGAACGTCAAGCGGCGACGCAGGTCGCCGAACTTGCCGCTCTTGGCTAGCTGGGTGGCGTTGGTTGCCAAGTCGTCTGTCCTCGATTACTCGGCGACGGAGCCGCCAGCGGCTTCGACGGCAGCTTTCGCACCAGCGGTCGCACCGACACCCTTGAGCGCGACCTTGCTGCTCAGCTCACCGGTCTTGATGACCTTGACGGTCTTGATCATGTCGCCGACCAGGCCGGCCTGCTTCAAGGTCAGCATATCGACCTCGTCCATGCCGAGCTTCTGCAGATCGGTCAATGTGATTTCAGCGTTGTACTTCAGCGCCTGCGACTTGAAGCCGCGCTTGGGCAGGCGACGCTGCAGCGGCATCTGACCGCCTTCGAAGCCTACCTTGTGGTAGCCGCCGGCACGCGACTTCTGGCCCTTGTGGCCGCGACCCGCGGTCTTGCCCAGGCCCGAGCCGATCCCGCGGCCGACACGGCGGCGGTCCTTCTGGCTGCCGTCTGCCGGCTTGATGTCGTTGAGGTTCATCACAGCACCTGCACCAGGTAGGCAACCTTGTTGATCATGCCCCGCACGGCAGGCGTGTCTTCCAGCGTGCGCTGGCTGTTCATGCGGCGCAGTCCCAGGCCGCGCACCGTGTGACGGTGCGATTGCGTGGTGCCGGCCACGCTCTTGACGAGCTTGACGGTCAGGGTTTTCTTGTCGGACATGTCAGGCCTCCCGCCGGGCCGCCCCAAGGGCGGCCAGCGCCCCCTCGGGGGGCAGCGAACGGATGTGGGGTTGGGGGTTCATGGTTTCTCCGG
>JANOPR010000280.1:0-3176 GCA_031421955.1 Burkholderiales bacterium | reverse complement strand
CCGACCCGCGCGTCGTGCCCGAAGCCAGGCGGCTGGCCACCGTCAGTTTCGAGGAGATGCTCGAGATGGCCAGCCTGGGCTCCAAGGTACTGCAGACGCGCTCGGTCGAATTCGCCGGCAAGTACCGCGTGCCGTTGCGGGTGCTGTCGAGCTTTACCGACTGGGACATCCCGATCGCCGAAGAGGCCGCTTCGGGCACCCTGATCACTTTCGAGGAAGATGCAAACATGGAACAAGCCGTTGTCTCGGGCATCGCTTTCAACCGCGACGAAGCCAAGGTCACCGTGCTGGGCGTGCCCGACAAGCCCGGTGTGGCTTTCCGCATCCTGGGCGCCGTGGCCGCGGCCAACATCGATGTCGACGTGATCATCCAGAACGTCTCGCACGAGGGCAAGACCGACTTCTCGTTTACCGTGCACCGCAACGACTACCAGCGCACGATCGACCTGCTCAAGTCGGATGTCGCACCGGCCACGGGTGCCGCCGAAGTCACCGGCGATCCGCGCATCTGCAAGGTGTCGATCGTCGGCATCGGCATGAAGAGCCATGTCGGCGTCGCGGCCAAGATGTTCGGCACGCTGAGCGAGGAGGGCATCAACATCCAGATGATCTCGACCAGCGAGATCAAGACCAGCGTCGTCATCGACGAGAAGTACATGGAGCTCGCGGTGCGCGCGCTGCACCGCGCGTTCGACCTCGACGGTGGGCCCGCTGCGGCCTGAAGAGCCACCTCGCAGCGAGAGCGCGCTGCTAGAATCTGCCCGACTGGAGTCGTGACCGAGTGGCCGAAGGTGCTCCCCTGCTAAGGGAGTATGTGCCAAAAGCGCATCGAGGGTTCGAATCCCTCCGACTCCGCCAGCCAGCAATCGAACACGGGCCGTCAGGCCCGTGTCTCGTTTCGCGTCAGCTGCTTTGTTCGTCGCGCCAGAGCATGTGCTTCAGCGTGGCCACCGATCCGGCGCAGGCGACGAACAATTCGGGCACGTGTATCGAGTTGGTTGGCCGCAGTGGGGCTCAGGCTTGCGCCTTGGCCATCGCGCCTTGCTCAATGGCGTTGGCCGTGTCGGGCAGTGGATGATCCAGCGCACCGGTCGGATGCTCGTCCAAGAGGTGATCCGTCAACGCGCCGGCGAGCCACATGGCCAGGAGAGCGACAAATGCGGTCGCGGTAAACACCGCGGCACCGGACAGGCCGGCACCGACGGCGCAACCGCCGGCGAGCATGCCGCCGAAACCCATCAATGCCGCACCGACAATGTAGCGACGCATGCTGGCACCGCCCTGGAAGCCTTCAAGTGTCAACTCGCGATACAGCGCCGAGGCGATGAAGGCGCCAAGAAACACGCCGGCCATCAGGCCGAGGTCGAAGTTGATGGGCTTGTCCGTCACGAACAGCGCCCGAGTCAGCGCTTCGGCCATTGGACCGGTGAAGGTCAGCGCTTGAATCGGGTGGACGTCAAACGCGACAGTGGACACCGCATAGGTGAACCACCACGCTGCGGCGATCGACAAGCCGACACCGATCGCACCGGCCCAACCCCACACTGGAACTCTCTGGCGGCGCGCCCAGTAGGCGGCTGCGGCGAGCCAGGCCGCACCGAAGGCCAGTGCGCCACCATGGCCGATACCACTGCGCGCGATCAGATCACGCGCCGCGCCACCGTCGATCGTCCACCACTCCGAGATCGCCAGTCGCAGCGGCGAGAGCGCACCGGTCAGCGCGGACTGTGCAGTGACCGTGAAAATCAGGACCGACAGTAGCGCACGAAGATTGCCATGCGCCAGCAGCACCAACAGCCGGCTCGCGCAGCCGCGCGCCAGGATCATGCCGATGCCGAACAGGCTGCCACCAACGGCAGCGCCGGACAGGCTTCCCCGCGCGGCGATCTGGCGCGCATTGCCAACGTCTATCCAACCGGCCCATGCGAGGGCCTGGGTTCCCGCCACCGCGGCTCCAAATGCAAAGAGCCACACCGTCAGCTTGCCCCCGGTGTGGTTGCGAGAGAACTCGATGACTGCCGATCGCATGCAAAAACGCGAGCGCTGGGCGAGGAAACCGAAGGCGATGCCGATCACCAGCGCCCCCGCGGCCAAGGTGCCGTTCTCGCCCAATATCTGGATCAAGGTCTCCATCACCGCCTCTCATTTCCGCAGCCATTCGGCGTGATCAAGCGAGGAGTCTCGTGCTAGCTACGGCCGCATCGCAGCGAAATTTGAGTCCAGCCGTCGCGCCGACGCATCGTCAACCTCGGTTCAGGCGCTCCGTTCCTCCCGCCAAAGCATGTACTTCAGCGTTGCCACCGATCCCGCGCAGATGCCGGCCACGGCGATGAACGAGCCCAGGGCCAAGGTCGACAGGCCGGTGATGCCCTGGCCCACAGTGCAGCCCAGCGCGGTCACGCCGCCGAAGCCCATCAGTACGGCGCCGACCAACTGGTTGCGCAGATCGACGAGTGACGCGAAGCCTTCCCAGCGGAAGGTGCGCGCGCTCAGCGCGTAGGCGGCCGATCCCAGCACCACGCCGATCGCGCTGGCAATGCCAAACGTGAGGTGCAGCGACTTGTCGGTCCACAAGAGCAGCAATTCCAGGCCGAAAGCCAAGGGGCCGACAAAGCTCATCGACTCGATGGTGCGCGAGTTGGTCGCGAAGTAGCCGACCTCGAGCGTCTCGGGGTTGTCGCCGAAGCCGAGGTGGCCGGAGACGTACCAGCCGCCGACAACCAACGCGCCGATGATGACCGCGCCCGCAATCTGCAGCGTGTTGGCGCGAAAGCGTTTGTCCCGAAAGACGAAGACCAGCAGCGCCAGCGCCAGAACTGCCAAGGTGAACAGTTGGGCGGTGGCAGGTGTCATGCCGGTCAGCTGCGCCACCGCCGTGGCCAGGCTCTGGTCTTTCCAGCCGAAGCTTGCGAGATTGATCGCCACCGGGTCGAGCAGGCTGGCGCGCCACTGACCGAACAGTCCCTTGAGCGTCATGTACGACGCGATCGCCAGGAACACCAAGACCACCACCGAGCGCAGGCTGCCACCGCCCATGCGCACCAGGTTCTTGTTCGCGCAGCCGCCGCTGAGCGTCATGCCGACGCCGAAGCATAGACCGCCGAGCAGCAACGACAGCCAGGCCAGCGACGGCCGCTGCATGATCGATTTTGACAAGTCGACCTGGCCGGTGTAGG
>JANOPR010000279.1:0-5614 GCA_031421955.1 Burkholderiales bacterium | reverse complement strand
CCACCGTCTGCGCCTCCACACCCTGGCTGGCATCAACGACCAGCAGGGCACCTTCGCAGGCCGAAAGCGAGCGGCTGACCTCATAGCTGAAGTCGACATGCCCCGGGGTGTCGATCAGATTCAACTGATAGACCTGTCCGTCGAGTGCCTTGTACTCGAGCGCCGCAGTCTGGGCCTTGATGGTGATACCGCGCTCACGCTCGATGTCCATCGAGTCGAGGACCTGTGCCTCCATCTCACGGTCGGACAGACCGCCGCAACGTTGAATCAGGCGATCGGCCAGCGTGCTCTTGCCGTGGTCGATGTGGGCAATGATGGAGAAATTACGGATGTGATTCATCGAAGCCCCGGTGGGCGCGGCGAGCGCAACTCACGCTCGAGCGTGGGCATGCGAAGTGCATAAAAAAAGGCGCGTCGAATGAGTGACGCGCCTTCCAACGAAACGTATGGCAACTGCTTGTTGGGATTTCATTGTAGCCAAAGCCACCTTGCTGGAACCCGCGCCAACCCTTGATATTTCGCCGTTGCGGGGTACCAACATGGAAATCCATCAACAGCTTATCCACATTCCCTTGTGGATGCGCTGGGGACAGTGTCGATCACGATCAGTCCGTCCATCAGGCGCCTGGAAAGCCGGTAATTCAAGGCCCAATTATAGATGCGGCGGCGAGCAATACCTCGGGAACCAGGACAAACGTGAGTGCAAGCTCACATTCGGTGGTCGATTGGCAACGTCGGCCAATTTCATCAGGCGGAAAGACCAGATCGCCCAGTCACCTGAGGGGCTTGACGTCCGCGGCTAGCGTGCAGTCGGCCGGATCACGACGTAGTTGGTCCACTCGCCGCGGCGCACCATCGCACTGATCGGGCGCGACTTGTCTGCCTTCGCAACAAGCGCATTGAACTGCTTGGCGTCAGTGACCTCGGTGTTGTCGAGCGTGACGATGACGTCGCCCTCGCGCAGTCCCGCTCGCGCCGCAGGACCCTCAGCCGTCTCGACACGCACGCCCCCGCGCAGTTTCAGCTCCCGCTTCTGCGCCTCGGTGAGGTCGGACACGGCCAGCCCGATCACCGTCTTGGGCTGCGCCGGCTGCGTTTCCCCAGCTTGCGCGACGCGGCGGGGCTTCTCCGGCTCGAATTCGGCCACTGTCACCGCGATGTCGCGGTTTGCGCCCCGGCGGAAGACCTGCAGCGTGGTCTTGGACCCTGGCTTCGTGCCGCCGACGATGCGCGGCAAGTCGCCAGACTTGTCGACTGCCTTGCCGTCCACCTTGGTGATGATGTCGCCGGCCTCGATGCCCGCCTTGTCGGCCGGTCCGCCTGCCTCGACGCCCGTCACAAGAGCACCTGCGGGCTTGCCCAATCCAATCGACTCTGCGACCTCCTTGGTCACCGGGGCAACCGTGACACCGATACGGCCACGAATGACGCGTCCGCTGGCGCGCAGCTGGTCCGAGACACGCATCGCCTCGTCGATCGGGATCGCGAACGAGATGCCCATGTATCCGCCCGAGCGGCTGTAGATCTGGGAATTGATGCCGATGACTTCGCCGCGCATATTGATCAACGGCCCGCCCGAGTTGCCGGGATTGATCGCCACATCGGTCTGGAACAACGGCAGGAACTCCCCAGTGTCTCGCTGCTTGGCGCTGACGATGCCCGCGGTCACGGTGCTGTCGAGGTTGAATGGGGAGCCAATTGCGATCACCCAGGCGCCGACCTTGACCTGATTAACGTCGCCGACCTTGACGGTGGGCAAGCCAACGGCGTCTATCTTGACCACCGCGACATCAGTGCGGCGGTCGGCGCCGATGATTCGCGCCTTGAATTCGCGCTTGTCGGTCAACGTGACGATGACTTCGTCGGCACCGTCGACCACGTGCGCATTCGTCATCACATAGCCATCGGCGGTGAGCACAAAGCCCGAGCCGATGCCGCGTTGCTGCGGCTCACTGTCCTCGTCGCGCGGCCCCCCGCGGCGCGGCTGCTGGGGGTTGTTAGGTATGGGAATGCCGAAACGGCGAAAGAACTCGCGCATCTGCTCGTCGATTTCGCCGCCGCCCCCCGGCGCCGCGGATCGGCTGCGCTCAGCGGTACGGATGTTGACCACGGCCGGCCCCACCCGCTCGACCAGTTCGGTGAAGTCAGGCAATTCACGGGGCTGCGCGAGCAAGGGCAGTGGCGAACCTGCAGTTGCGACCACGACCAGCGTGGTCATGCCGGCACAGAGCACTCGGCGCAACGAAGAAAAGGAAGCATCAAGGGTGGCGTGGTCGCTCATGGTTTCAACGTTCTTCTGTGAGTGTGGAACATCAACGCAGGCGCTCCAGCGCCGCGGCAAACTTCTTCAGAGTGGCCATGGGTACGTCGCCCATCACCGTAATCCAGGACGAGCCGTGGGCTTGCATCAGGGTGTGCGTGGCGCCGAAGGCGACAGTGCCTGGACGGTGGCGGTCGGCGCGAAAAGGCTCGATGAACACCGAAACATGGGTCAGGCCGTCCGAGAAAATCGACTGCAGCACGTCGCCTTGAGAATTGCCCACACCGTTGCTCGCCGTCGCCATGCCGCGCTTGACACAACTGACCTGCCTGAAGCCAGCGACCGGCGGCGTCAGCCGCCACCCTTCGGCCTCTAGCGCCGTACGTTGAGGCGCGCTGCGAAGGACACGGTACCCTTCCAGATTCTTCATCGGCACCAAAACCGAGTCAGGTTGCGCCTTCACGCCAATGCTCACCTCGGTAAAGGCCGCAGCCTCGAGGACACGGCCATCGGGCGCCAATACATCGGCCCGCAACAACAGGCCACTGGCCCGGTCCGCCCACAGGCGTTGTGCGAACCGATGAGAGTCCTTCGGACGCAGTACGAACACTGCCGCTTCGAGGCCGGCAACACGATCCCCGTCCTCGGCCAGCATGTCATACCGCTCGAGCAGTTGATCCTCGCTGCCACTCAATACCGCGGGAAACAGTGCCACCGACTCGCGCAGTTCAAGGCGAGCCACCTTGGCCGCGGGCCAAAGTGTCAGCACCTGGTCATTGTGTCGGTAGACGCGACGCGGCTGCCCGTCGAGCATGTCCACGCGCTCAAGATACTGTTGACCTTCGCAGTAGTGGGCCAATCGCGAGCTAGACATCGAACCGCCCGCACTGACCACCAACGTGCCTTGGTAGTTGAGTTGGCTGGCGGCGGCATGCATGCGCTGCAACCAGATGCGTGCATCCGCATTGGTGACCGGCGCGCCCCCCGCCAGGGCCAGCAACGGCCCGAGCGCCGCGACCGCCGTAGCGGCCACGACCGCCAACCGGCGGCCGAGTGATCGCTGAATGGGGCCGGGCTGCACTTAGCGCCCCGGAGCCGTGACCGCTGCGTTGCGAACCGCGCCGCCAGGCACAGCCAGCGCCGACGTACTGCTGTATTGCTTGTGAGCCGCGAGATAGCGATCGAGTTCGGCATTTCGAATCAGCACCCCGTCCCCAAATGGCGCCGCCACGGCGGACGCCGCTGCGGTGCCCGCATGCGCACTCACCGTGCCAGCCGAAATCACAGTCCCCTGCGCTCGCGCCGAGTTGTCCTGCCGCATGTCCACGGGCACACCCACTCCGGCGACCACCACCAGGCCGGCCACGGCAAGAAAGCCCGCAGCGACAGCAGCCGGTGCGGCCCAGACTCGACGAGCCCACGTAGCGCGCTCACGAGGCGCCGCGGCACCAGGCGCCAACACCACCGGCTCTGCCGCAAGCCGCTCACGCAGCCGACTCAGGAACCGGGCGTCATGCTGTGGCGCACTGCACGCGTCGTCGCTGCGCATCACTTCACCAATCAGGTGGTAGACATGCCAGTCGGCACGGAACCGTGGATCCTCGCGCCATGCGCGACAGGCCAGATCGGCATCGGCAGCGTCACCGTCCAGCATTGAACTGAGCGCCTGCCGCTGCGCCCGTAGATTTGTCTGCAGGTCAGAATCCATTCCAATGCACTCCAAGTCCTTGCCGCGTCTCACCAACGCTCGCCATCACGCGTGCCCAACAAGGGCCGCAGCCGTTCTGCGATCGCTTCGCGGGCACGAAATATCCGCGAGCGCACGGTGCCAATTGGGCAACTCATCACGGCAGCAATCTCTTCATAGCTCAGACCTTCAATCTCACGTAGCACGATCGCCTGGCGCAAATCCTCGCTCAGCGCATCGATCGCGGCGTTGACCGTCGCGCCGATCTGCTTGCTGGCCAGCAACGACTCGGGCGTTTCGCCGTCGGTTAGTACGCTCTCGGCCCGTGAAGTTTCATCGCCGTCGTCATGAGAAACCAGCCCCCCCTGCATCACCAGCGGGTCGCGCTTGAGCTCCAACAGGGCCTTCTTGGCAGTATTTACCGCAATCCGGTAGAGCCAGGTATAGAACGCGCTGTCGCCACGAAACTGCGGGAGTGCCCGATAGGCCCGAATGAAGGTTTCCTGGGCAATGTCCTCGACCAGGTCGACGTCGCGCACCATGCGTGAAATGAGGCGTTCGATTCGCCGCTGGTATTTGACCACCAACATTTCGAACGCACGCACGTCACCGCGCTTCGTGCGGTCAACCAACAGAGCGTCAGGCTCGGTGTCGGGAGTCATGTCCAATCCGGCATCGAATGCGCGTCAGGCTCGGGGCGCCGCGCGTACAGCGCAGCACGCCACGCGGACCAATGCGGGCCGGCGTCAGCACGCGACAGAGGCAACCAGAAAGCGCGTCGCGTCGGCGGCTCCGGCGAGAAGCGCAGCAACAGCCAGGCCCCAAGGTCGAGCATCACGCGCACCTCGCCGGCACGGGGCGCCAAGGAACCTTGCGACCAGCGCCAGGTCGCGCCATCCCACGCCAGGACGCCACGCACCGCGTCGCCGCGGCAGGTAAGCAGCCAGGCCGTGGCGCCGGTTGCAACGGCCGTGGATATGGCAACAATGCCTGCAACCTCGGCTGAAGCCTGCCAGTGCAGAGCTGCCCATGCCGCGGTATTCGCCGCCGCCGTGACAGCGCACAGGCTGACGAACACCCGCCAGGCTTGGTCCTGCGCCAAGGCCATGCGCACCGGTGGTGCCGCATGCATAAGAGCCCAATCAGCGGCAACGCGCCGCTCAGGCGCGTCGGAACACCAACGTGCCGTTGGTGCCCCCGAAGCCGAAATTGTTCTTGACCGCGAATTCAATCTTCATCTGGCGCGCCGTGTTGGCGCAATAGTCCAGGTCACACTGTGGATCCTGGTTGAAGATGTTGGTCGTCGGTGGGCTGACTTGATGATGCAGCGCAAGCACCGTGAACACCGACTCGATCCCGCCCGCCCCGCCGAGCAGGTGTCCAGTCATTGACTTCGTGGAGTTGACGACGAGCTTGTGCGCATACTCGCCAAAGGCCAGCTTGATCGCGTTCGTCTCATTGAGGTCGCCCAGCGGGGTCGAGGTGCCGTGCGCATTGAGGTACTGCACTTCGTCGGCGTTGAGGCCGGCGCTGCGCAATGCGGCCTTCATCGATCGCTTGGGGCCGTCTACGTTGGGAGCGGTCATGTGAAACGCATCGGCGCCCATGCCAAAACCGACCAATTCGGCGTAAACCTTCGCGCCGCGTCGCTTGGCACGCTCGTAGTC
>JANOPR010000278.1:0-2083 GCA_031421955.1 Burkholderiales bacterium | reverse complement strand
GTAACAGGTATCAGGGATCAGGGATCAGGTATCAGATGGCCGGGCAAACGCTACGGCTCCTTCTGATCCCTGATATCCGATACCTGATGCCTGCACCAGAGAGGTAGTAACCATGGCCATGCAGAATCAAAAGATCCGGATCCGCCTCAAGGCGTTCGATTACAAACTGATCGACCAATCGGCCATCGAGATCGTCGATACCGCCAAGCGAACCGGCGCCATCGTCCGCGGGCCTGTGCCTCTGCCCACGCGCATGCAGCGATTCGACATCCTGCGCTCACCGCACGTGAACAAGACCAGCCGCGACCAGTTCGAGATTCGCACACACCAACGCCTGATGGACATCGTCGACCCGACCGACAAGACGGTGGACGCGCTGATGAAGCTCGACCTGCCGGCGGGCGTGGACGTCGAAATCAAGCTGCAGTAGAATCGCAGGCTTTTCCGGTAGCGCAAGTCCTTGGCAAGTTCAGGGGCGCGCTGCCAAAACTCATCAGCCCTGCCAATCGATGTGGGGCATTGGAGCCAATATGAGTCTGAGCAACCAGCTCGGTTTGCTGGGGCGCAAGGTGGGCATGATGCGCATCTTCACGAATGACGGCGATGCCGTTCCCGTGACTGTGCTCGACGTGTCGAACAACCGCGTCACCCAGGTCAAGACCGAAGCCACCGACGGCTACAGCGCCATCCAGGTGGCTTTTGGCGCACGCAAAGCGTCGCGCGTGTCCTAGCCCGAAGCCGGGCACCTCGCCAAGGCGGGCGTCGAGGCCGGTGAAATTCTCAAGGAATTCCGCGTCACGGCCGATGTGGCCGAACAATTCAAGCCGGGCAGTTCGCTGCCGGTGACGATGTTCGCTGCCGGCCAGATGGTCGACGTGCAGGGCACCTCGATCGGCAAGGGCTTCACGGGCACCATCAAGCGCCACAACTTCAAGTCGCAGCGCGCGTCGCACGGCAACAGCCGCTCGCACAACGTGCCCGGCTCGATCTCGATGGCGCAGGATCCGGGCCGCGTGTTCCCTGGCAAGAAGATGTCGGGTCACCGCGGCGACGCGACGACCACGACGCAGAATCTCGACGTTGTGCGTGTCGACGAAGTGCGCCAGTTGCTGCTGGTCAAGGGCGCCGTCCCCGGTTCGAAGAACGGTCATGTCGTCGTTCGACCCGCCGTCAAGGCGCGCACAACCGTGGCTGGCGCGGCCAACAAGGGAGCCAAGTGATGCAACTCGAGCTCCTGAATGACCAGGGCCAGGCGACCTCGAAGGTCGACGCGCCCGACACTGTTTTCGCGCGCGACTACAACGAAGCGCTGGTGCACCAGATCGTGGTGGCCTTCCAGGCCAACGCGCGCCAGGGCACCCGCGCCCAGAAGGACCGTGGCGAAGTCCACCACTCGACCAAGAAGCCGTTCCGCCAGAAGGGCACCGGCCGCGCCCGCGCGGGCATGACCTCGTCGCCGCTGTGGCGCGGGGGCGGTCGCATCTTCCCGAACCGGCCGGACGAAAACTTCAGCCACAAGGTCAACAAGAAGATGTACCGCGCCGGCATGGCGGCGATTCTTTCTCAGTTGGCTCGCGACGGGCGTCTGGCGGTGGTCGACTCGATCTCGATCGAGGCGCCCAAGACCAAGCTGCTGGCCGCCAAGTTCAAGGCCATGGGGCTGGCCTCGGTGATGGTCATTTCCGACCAGGTCGACGACAACCTGTTGCTCGCCTCTCGCAATCTGGCCAATGTGCTGGTGGTTGAGCCGCGCTACGCCGATCCGCTGTCGCTGGTCTTCTACAAGAAGATCCTCGTGACCAAGGGCGCGATCGAGCAGTTCAAGGAGATGTTCGCATGAGTCGCCGGGCCGTTCCCAAGACGAATACCGTAGCGCGCAGCGCGGAGGTTTCACAATGAGCCGCAACGTCCACATCCCGCAGAAGTTCACCGAAGGCCGGCTGGCCACGGTGTTGGTCGAGCCGATCGTGTCCGAAAAGGCCACGGCGGTCGCTGAAAAGCACAACCAGGTGCTGTTCAAGGTGCTGCGCGACGCCACCAAGCCCGAGATCAAGGCCGCCGTCGAACTGATGTTCAAGGTCGA
>JANOPR010000277.1:0-2933 GCA_031421955.1 Burkholderiales bacterium | reverse complement strand
CGACGAGCATGGCGGCGTCGATTTCCTGATCAACAACGCCGGCCGTTCGATCCGCCGCGCCATCGAGGCCAGCTACGACCGTTTCCACGACTTCGAGCGCACGATGCAGCTGAACTATTTCGGCAGCCTGCGCGTGACGATGGGCCTCTTGCCCGGCATGGTGGCCAAGAAGAAGGGCCATGTCGTCAACATCAGCTCGATCAGCGTGCTGGTCAATGCGCCGCGCTTCTCGGCCTATGTCGCCAGCAAGGCCGCGCTCGACGCCTGGACGCGCTGCGCCTCGAGCGAGTTCGCCGACCAGGGCGTGACCTTCACGACCGTGGCCATGCCGCTGGTGCGCACGCCGATGACCGCCCCGACCAAGATCTACGACAACATGCCGTTGCTGGCGCCCGAAGAGGCCGCCGACATGATCGTGCAGGCCTGCATCGACAAGCCCGTGCGCGTGGCCACGAGGCTGGGCATCTTCGGCGAGATCCTGCACGCCGTGGCGCCGCGCATCACGCAGATCATCATGAACACCACCATCCGCATGTTCCCCGACAGCGCCGCGGCCAAGGGCGAGAAGCTGGGCAAGCCGACGCTGTCGCCCGAAGCGGTGGCGATGGCGCAGATGATGCGGGGGATTCACTTTTGACGGGAGTGGACACAGGCCCGCGCTGGCCGTTTTCGACGCGCTTGTTCGAGCCGACGCTGCGCGCCAGCCAACGCGCGCCGCGTCGCTGCGCGGGCGATGTCCGGCAAGGAGGCCATGGCAGCGTCTCGCGGCGATGCGGGTTGGTGGTGCTTGCGGGTCTGGCGATCGCCTTGGCAGGCCCGGCGCTGGCCGCGCCACGCACGGTCGCGGTGGTTTCGCTGATCGGCGACAGGCTAGAGGTCGTCATACCGCAGATGACCACCGGCAGCCTCCTCGACCGCAACCGTCGTGCGGCCCTCAACGACGAGTCGGGCGTCTTCGATCGCTTCACGCTGCGGGCGGCTGCGCAGGCGATCGCGGCCGTCGATCTGGGCATCGGGACGGTGCTGATCAGTGTGCCGCCCTCCAAGCTGCACGATCAGCCGGAGCAGTTGTTCGACGGCAAGCACGTCGCCTTGCCCGGGGCGATCGTCGATGAACTCGAGCGTGTTGGCGCCCGGCACCTGCTGCTGATCACCAAGCGCCGCGACGACGTGCGGGTGCCCTTCGTGAACGAGCGCGTGGGTATCGGCAGGGTGCGTGGCCTGGGCTTTTATGTCGACGCGAGCCAGCATGTCAGACTGACCGAGACGGGCGACACCGCGCCAGGCTTTCTCGCGCCGTTCGCCTACTTCCTGTTGTCGCTGGTCGATGTGCGCATGGGCGCGGTCGTGCAGGAACGCAAGGTCACGCTGATGCAGACCCTGTCGGTCGCCCAGTACCCGAAGGTCACCGACCCGTGGGACATCCTCGATCCGGCCAAGAAGGTTGAACTCCTGCAGCGCCTGATCAGGCAAGGGTTGGCCGAGAACATGCGACCGCTGTTGGAGGGCCTGTGAGTCAGGCCGGCAGGCTCGCTTGCCAAGCCAGTTTGTCCTGACCGCATCGAGGGCAGTGCCGCCTGACGTTTCAGTGCCGAGGCGCCCGAAGGCCTTTACGGTCGCGGTCAGTGGTGCCCGTGCCGATGGTGCGCGTCGGGAAAATGGGCGTGGTCGTGGCGCAGCGGCTCGTGGCGATGCCGGTGCGTATGCGCGGCACCCGGCGCCATCGGCCCGTCATGCGCGTGCAGGTGGTGCGCGTCGTGTTCATGCTCGTGCTCGTGCTCCAGCGCGCCATGCGCGTGCTCATGCAGGTGGCGCTCGCTCAGGTGCAGCCACACGCCGATGGCCATCAGGGCCGTGGCAATCAACAACGGCGCGGTCACTGACTCGCCCAATCCGAGCACCGCCACCAGCGCGCCAAAAAATGGCGCCACGCTGAAATACGCCCCGGTGCGCGCCGTGCCCAGGTGGCGCAGTGCGACGACGAACAGCACCAGGCTGAAGCCGTAGGCCACCAGGCCCACGGCCAGCGCGCCGCCGACTTGCGGCGTGGACGGCCAGGCCGCGCCGAGGGCCAACGCCAGCACGAGGTTGGTGGCGCCGGCAGCCAGCCCCTTGACCGACGCCAGCCAGACTGCGTCGGCCAGCGCGACCTTGCGCGTGAGGTTGTTGTCGATGCCCCAGGCCAGGCAGGCGCCGAGCACGGCCAGGGCCGGCAGCAGGTCGCCAAAACTCGCGTGCGCCTGCCCGGGCCAGCTCAGCACCGCCGCGCCGGCCACGATGGCCAGCATGCCGATGAAGATGCGTCGATCGACGTTCTCGCGGAACACCACCCAAGCGATGAGCGCGGTGAACACGCCCTCGGCGTTGAGCAGCAGCGCGGCGCCCGAAGCCGGCATGCCGGCCAGGCCCCACATCAGCAGCACCGGGCCGACCACGCCGCCGGCAAGCACGGCGCCCGCGAGCCAGGGCCATTCGCCGGGTGCCAGTTGCGCACGCCGTTGGCTGGGCCTGAGCAGCCGCAGCAGCGTCAGCCCGAGCCCGGAGCCGAGGTAGAGCAGCCCGGCCAGCAGCCACGGGCTGGTGCCCTCGAGCAGCAGCTTGGCCAGCGGCGTGCCGATGCCGAACAACAGCGCGGCGCCGAGCGCGGCGCCCACGCCAGGATGAAGGCCGAGTCGAGACTTCACAAAGGCCCCACACCGGCGCCGTGATTATCGTGATGCCCGCTGCCCACAGGAGAGTCACAGTCCATGGCGCGGTTCAACCACTACGGCGCCTTCGGTTTGCTCAGTTCCTGATCGACCAGGGCCTTCAACTGCGCTGCGCCGAAATCGAGCAATGGCCTGCCGTTGACGAAGAATCCCGGTGTCTTGTCGACTTTCAGGGTTCGCATGTCAGCGAGATCCTGCCTCAGTATCTGAGCGATCTCGGGGCTG
>JANOPR010000276.1:0-3073 GCA_031421955.1 Burkholderiales bacterium | reverse complement strand
GCCTTGTCGAGCACGCCATTGACGTACTTGTGGCCGTCGGTGCCTCCAAAGGACTTGGCCAGCTCGACCGCCTCATTGATGGCCACCTTGTACGGGATGTCGATGCAATGCATGAGTTCGTACACGCCGATCATGAGCACGCCATGCTCGACCGGCGACAACTCGGTGGTCTTGCGGTCCACATGCCTGGCCAGCACGGCGTCCAGGGCTGCGGCCTGGGCAATGCAGCCGTGCAGCAGAGCGTCGAAGTGAACGCTGTCGCACTTCTCGAAGCCGTCGTGCTCGCGCATGTGCTCATCGATGCCGGCCGCGTCGCCACCCGACAGCAGCCACTCGTACAGGCCTTGCACCGCCAGCTCGCGGGAGCGGCGGCGCTGCGACTTGGCCGGCGTGCGGCGCGGGGACTTCTTTGCCACGGGATCGGTCACGTGAGCACTTCCATCAGATTGGCCATCTCGACCGCCACGCGGGCCGCGTCACGGCCCTTGCCTTCTGCGCGAGCCCACGCCTGCGCTTCGTTCTCCACCGTCAGGATCGCATTGGCGACGGGCAGGTGGTGGTCGAGCCCGACGCGCGTCACGCCAGCGGCGCTCTCGTTGGCCACGAGCTCGAAGTGATAGGTCTCGCCGCGGATCACGCAGCCGAGCGCGATCAATGCGTCGTGCTCTTCGTTCTCGGCCAAGGCCTTCAGCGCGAGAGGGATCTCCAGCGCGCCGGGCACGCTGACCTGCCGGATGTGCTTGTCGGCCACGCCCAGGCGCGCCAGCTCTGCGACACAGGCCTCTTCGAGCTTGCGCGTGACCGGGTCGTTGAACCTGGCGCGAACGATGCCGATGCGCAGCCCGTCGCCGTCGAGGGGCGTGTCAGCGCCGTGGTTGGAGTCTTGCATGACGGAACTCTGTACTTTCAGTGGGGAGCGGCGATGAAGCCAGTGACTTCGAGGCCGTAGCCGGTCATGCTGGGCATGCGCCTTGGGTTGCCCAGCAGCTGCATGCGGTGCACACCCAGGTGGCGCAGGATCTGCGCGCCCACGCCGTAGGTGCGCAGGTCCATCTGCGGCGGCGGCGCGGTCGGCAGGGGCGATGGCAGCATGCGGCCGAGCAAACCGGCCGCGTCGGCGCCCGCATTAAGCAGCACGGCCACACCGCGTCGGGCGTGCTGCAGCGCCGCCAGTGCCGCCGGCAACGGCCAGGAATGCGGGCTGGTGTCGGCGTCGAGCAGATCCATCACCGACAGCGGTTCATGCACGCGCACCAGCACCTCATCGGCGGCCGACCACTGACCGACGGTGAGTGCCAGATGCAAGCCTCCCCAGCTGCGGTCTCGGAACACGGTGCACTGGAATGCGCCTTGTGCAGTGCGCAACTCGCGCGCGCCGAGCGACTCGATCAGCGACTCGTTGTGGCTGCGGTGCTGGATCAACGCCGCAATGGTGCCGATCTTCAAGCCATGCTCGCGGGCAAAGACCTGCAGGTCGGGCAGGCGTGCCATGGTGCCGTCGTCGTTCATGACCTCGCAGATCACGGCCGCCGGCGTCAGGCCGGCCATGCCGGCCAGGTCGCAACCGGCCTCGGTATGTCCGGCGCGCATCAGCACGCCGCCGTCCTGCGCCAGCAGGGGAAAGACATGGCCGGGCTGCACCAGGTCACTGGCCTGCGCAACGCGCGCCACGGCGGCCTGAACCGTGCGTGCGCGGTCGGCCGCTGAAATGCCGGTCGTGACACCGGTGGCGGCTTCGATCGAGACCGTGAACGCCGTGCCGTGCTTGGTGCCGTTGCGGCGCGCCATCGGCTGCAGTTGCAGGCGCTCGCAGCGATCGCGCGTCAGCGTCAGGCAGATCAGCCCGCGACCATGCTTGGCCATGAAGTTGATCGCCTCGGGCGAGACATGGTCCGCGGCCAGCACCAGGTCGCCTTCGTTCTCGCGGTCTTCCTCGTCGACCAAGATCACCATGCGGCCGGCGGCCAGCTCAGCCACCAGCTCGGGAACGGGGGAAATTGCCATGGCCGAGATTGTAGGTGGCGACCCTGGGCGCAGCCCGTGCTGCACACCGGGTGCGGCACCTAGAAAACTGCGCGGCCCGGCGGGCGCAATCGCAGGCGCAGATCGGCGCCGACGCGCTCGACGTCGACGAACTCGAAGTCCAGGCTCTCGGCCAGCGACGCCAGCGGGCCGATTGCGGCCATGCCCCGCCCCGGCCCGAACAGCCGCGGCGCCACATAGACCAGCAACTCGTCGACCAGGCCTTCGCGCAACAGCGAGCCGTTGAGCTTCTCACCGGCCTCGACATGCAGTTCGTTGATCTCGCGCCGGGCCAGATCGCGCAACATCGCCGCCAGGTCGGTCTTGCCGTGAGCGTTGGCCGGCAGGCGCGCGACCTCGATGTGCGACGCCGTCAACGATGCGATGCGCGCTGCGTCGTCGCATGCACTGTAATCCAGCGCCCGCCCTGGCGGCTGCAGCACCTGAGCCGTCGCGGAGATGTCGAGTCGGGAGTCGACCACCACCCGCAGCGGCTGCGTGTCGGTCGGCACCAGCCGCACGTCCAGCCGCGGATCGTCTTCGCGCACCGTGCCGATGCCGGTCAGCACGGCGCCCGCGCGCTTGCGCCAGGCATGGCCGTCGGCGCGCGCTGAATCACCAGTGATCCACTGGCTGGCACCGCCTTCGAGCGCCGTGCGGCCATCGAGCGAAGCGGCAATCTTCATGCGCACCCAGGGCCGGCTGCGGATCATGCGGGAGAAAAAACCGATGTTGAGTTCGCGCGAAGCCGCTCCCCACTCGCCACCGACGACCTCGACCTCGATGCCGGCGGCGCGCAGGTGCGCAATGCCCTGCCCGGCAACCAACGGATTCGGGTCCTCGATCGCCACCACGACCTTGGCAATGCCGGCCTCGACCAAGGCGTCGCAACAGGGTGGCGTGCGGCCGTGGTGTGAGCAGGGCTCCAGCGTGACGTAGGCGGTGGCGCCGCGGGTGTCAAGGCCGGCTGCAATGGCGGCGCGCAGGGCCATGACTTCGGCGTGGGGCCCACCGGGCTGTTGGGTGAATCCCTCGCCCAGCGACGCGCCGC
>JANOPR010000275.1:0-2930 GCA_031421955.1 Burkholderiales bacterium | reverse complement strand
GGCGAACTCGACACGGAGCACCATCGCGGCAACCTGGGTGGTTGGCGCAAGCACGGGCTGCCCTGGCGCCAGGTCTAGGGCCGCGCCGGCGCGGCCCTTCACGCCGATCAGGTCGCGTCGGGCCAGGTTGGCCATAGGGGTGATAACCGGTGGCACGGCCAGCCGGTTCGGACTCCAATGTCGCCCATCGATCCGGTGATCCGGGTCCGCGACGCCTGCAGTGAACCCCACGCCTCCTTTGGACGACACCACGCCGCCGCAGCCGCGGCCCGACCCCGACGATGCCCATACCGGCAGCGAGCCCGGCCATGACGGCCGGCACGCGGAGGTTGCACGCGCGCTCGAGGCGGCCTTGCTCGAGCAGCGGCAGGCGCTGGCTGCCGAAGTCCACGACTCGGTGGCGCAGACCTTGTCGTTCGTCAAGATGCGCATGCCCTTGCTGCAGGACGCGATCGCCGGCGGCGACAGAGACACGGCATTGCGCTACTGCGAGGACGTGCGCAAAGCCGTCGGCAGCGCACACACAAACCTGCGCCAATTGCTGACCGAGTTTCGCGTCCCGCTGGCGCCGCAGGGCCTCAAGCACGCACTTCGATCCAGTATCCTCGTGTTTTCTCAGCGTACTCGAGTGCCGCTGGAGTTCGACGACCAGACGCCTGATCTGAGCTTGTCGGCGACCCAGGAGTCACAGGTCTTTCATATCGTGCAAGAAGCACTTACCAATATCGCCAAGCACGCCTCGGCGCGCCAGGCTTGGGTGCGCCTCACTCAGGCTGGAGGGCGCCTCGAGGTGGACATCGAAGACGATGGCTGCGGCGCCTCGCATGAGGAGGACGTCGGCGCCCATCACTTCGGTCTGGACATCATGCGCGAGCGCGCAGCGCGCCTGGGCGGACGTCTGGACATCGGTGCACGTGCGGGCGGCGGTATGCGGGTGCACCTGTCGTTCCCGCTGGCGGCCGTCGCGGCGGCGAGCAAGTGATGGCCAAGAACCTGCGTGTCGTTCTGGTCGACGACCATGCTTTGTGCCGCACTGGGTTGACCGATCTGCTGCACCATCGCGGCCAGATCACGGTCGTGGCTGCACTGGGCGATCCCGACCTGGTGGCTGGCGTGCTGCGCGAGCAGCAGCCCGACCTTCTCGTGCTCGACCTGCGCATGCCCACGATCGATGGCCTGTCGCTGTTGCGCCGCCTGCGTGCCGAGGGTTGCGACACGCCAGTCCTGATCCTGACGATGAGCGACGCCGAGAGCGACCTGACGGCTGCGCTGCGCGCCGGAGTGCGCGGCTACCTGCTCAAGGACATGGGGCCCGAGGAAGTGATTGCCGCCATCGAGCGTGCGGCACGCGGCGAACTGACGGTTGCGCCGGCCATGACGGCCAAGCTGGCGCAGATGCTGCAGTCGGGATTCAAGGAGGGGGAGCGCAAGGATCCGCTGGCCGCTCTGACGGAGCGCGAACGCCAGATTCTCGACCACCTGGCCCGTGGCGAGAGCAACAAGGCCATTGCGCGCACGCTGGACATCAGCCACGACACCGTCAAGCTGCATGTGCGGCACATCCTGTCCAAGCTCAATCTGACCTCGCGCGTGGAGGCGGCGGTCCTCGCCGTCGAGGCGCGCGTGGCAGTCGACAGCCGGTCGACCAGCGAGACACCTCGCTAGCCCGCGCCGGGCCGCCCCAAGCGGTCGACGCGCCCTCCGCGGGGCCGACGCCGCAGCCGTCTTGCGGGCAAGCGCTAGCCGTCTGCCTGCAACGCCAGCGTTGCACGGTCGCCGGCGGGCGGCACGGGGGCCACGGCGCTGGCGTCGAACCAGGCCAGCTGATCGTGCAGGCGTACGACCTCGCCGACGATGATCAGACAGGGCGATTGCAGCCCCGCCTGGGCAACCTGCGCGGGCAGATCGGCCAGCGTGGCACAAACCACGCGCTGCGCCCGCGTGGTGCCCTGTTGCACGACGGCCGCGGGCATGTCCGGGGGGTGCCCATGGGCCACCAATTGCGCGCAGATCTCGGGCAGGCCGCCAAGGCCCATGTAGATGACCACGGTCTGCCGCGGTCGGGCCAGCGCCGGCCAGTCCAGGTCGCAGCTGCCGTCCTTCAGGTGCCCAGTGACGAACAGACAGGACTGCGCGTAGTCGCGATGGGTCAGCGGAATGCCCGCATAGCTGGCCACGCCGCAGGCGGCGGTGATGCCTGGTACCACCTCGAACGCAATGCCTTCGGCTGCCAGCGCCTGCAGCTCTTCGCCACCACGGCCGAAGACGAACGGATCACCGCCCTTGAGGCGCACCACCTGGCGCCCCCGGCTGGCCTGACGCACCAGCAGCGCATTGATCTGCTCCTGCGCCATGCTGTGGTTGCTGCGTTCCTTGCCGACATAAATGCGCTCGGCATGCGCCCCCACCAGGCCGAGCACGCCGTCGCCGACCAGATGGTCTTACACCACTACATCGGCCTGCGCCCGCAGGCGCGCCGCGCGCAGCGTCAGCAGTTCCGGGTCGCCCGGCCCGGCACCGACCAGGTAGACGCGCCCGATCGAGGCGCGACACGTGGCCAGCAAGGCCGGCATGTCCACACCTGGGGGCCGCCAAGGCCGCCGCCGTGCGGCGTCCGCCCCCGCAGAGGGGAGTAAGGCAACTTCGGGCGGCCGTGCGTTGGCTCGTGAGTTCATGGCGTTCTCCCGCACCTCAGGTCGCGCAGCCATTGCAGCCGCCATTGCCGCAGGCTTTGGCGGCCTTGTCGGTGCCAGCCGTTGCCTGGTCGGCGAAGATGAAGTTGAACTGGCCGGGCTCGATCTCGACGAAGTCAAGCACGACATCCTCGAGCATCGGCTGGCTCGGCGGCGCGATCAACAGATCCACGCCCAGCACTTGCAGGGGCATGTCGCCTTCGCGCGGCTCATCGAAGCCCATGCCGTACTCGACCG
>JANOPR010000274.1:0-5925 GCA_031421955.1 Burkholderiales bacterium | reverse complement strand
ATGAACAGAAGCGCCAATACCGTGTTGAAGGCGAGGTGGAACCACACCACCTGCTCGTGCACGGCGCCCCCGGTCTGCTGCATCAATTGCTGCGCCTGCGGCACCAGCGGAATCACGATCGCCATCCCGACCAGCTTGAAGATCAGGTTGCCCAGCGGCAACCGTCGCACCTGGGACGACGCCCCGCCGGTGGCGAGCATTGCGAGCAGGCCGCTGCCCAGGTTGGCGCCGAGCACCAGGCCGAGGGCCACGCTGATTGGAATGATTTCCGAGCCTGCCAGCGTGGCCGTCAGCAGCACGATCGCCAGACTCGAGTACGACAGCACCGTCAGCACCGCGCCGACCAGGATCTCGAGCAGGATCTCGTTGGGCAGCGCAGCCAGCAGTGCGCGCACCGCCGGCGAATCGGTCATCGGCTTGGTCGCGCCGATGATCAGTTGCAGCGCCAGCGTGATCAGCCCCAGGCCGATCAGGACGCGGCCGATGCGGCCGACCGCTGAATTCTCGCGCGAGGCAAACATCACCACGCCGGCAAAGATCAGCAGCGGCGACAGCCAAGACAAGTCGAAAGAGAACACGACGGTCATGAATGCGGTGCCGACGTCGGCGCCGAGCATCACTGCCAGCGCCGCACCGCTGGTCACGAGACCCTGGCCGACGAAGGAGGCCACGATCAGGCAGGTGGCCGTGCTCGACTGCACCAGGCTCGTGACGCCCAGGCCCGCCAGCATCGAACTGCCGCGGTTGCTGAAGCTCTTGCTCAGGATGCCGCGAATGTCTTCGCCGAAGACCCGCAGGATGCCGGTGCGCACGATTTGCGTGCCCCAGACCAGCAGGGCGATCGCGGCGAACAGATTCAGTAGGTGAAGCATCTGGTGGTGGGATCGTCTCGCAAATTCATGCCCACGGCAGGCTGTAAGTTTTGAGGTTCGTGAAACTCTTCATGGCTTCTTGTACACCCTCCTTGTACCCGAGGCCCGAATCCTTGATGCCGCCGAACGGTGTGAGCTCGAGCCGGTAACCCGGGACCTCGCGCACGTTGACCGTGCCCACCTGCAACTCGTTGACGAAACGCATGATCACATCCATGCGGTTGGTGCACAGCGCCGACGACAGCCCGTAGGCCGTGCCATTGGCGATGGCAATCGCGTGGTCGATGTCGCGAAAGGTGATGATCGGCGACACCGGGCCGAAGGTCTCCTCGCGTACGACCGTCATCTCCGGCCGTACGCGGTCGATCACCGTCGGCGAATACAGCGCACCTTCGCGCTGATTGCCCAGCAACAGCCGCGCGCCCTGCTCGACGGCCTCGTTGACGCGGGCCTCGAACAGGCGTGCCGCGGCCTCGTCGATCACGGTGCCCATCTCGATCTGGGGGTCGGACGGGTCGCCAATGGTCCAGGCGCGCGACTTCTCGACCACCAGCTCGGTGAAGCGCGACGCCACGGCCTCGTGCACCAGCATGCGCTTGACCGCGGTGCAGCGCTGGCCCGAGTTCTTGTACGAGCCCTGGACCGCCAGCGACGAGGCTTCGTCGAGGTCGGCGTCGTCCATAACGATGATCGGATCGTTGCCGCCGAGCTCGAGCACGATGCGGCGGTAGCCGGCTCGTGCTGCGATGACCTTCCCGATCGCCACGCCGCCGGTGAACGTGATCAGGTCGACGTTGGCGTTGGTCAGCAGCTCGTCGGCAATCTCCTTGGGGTCGCCGGTGACGACGCTGAGCATCGGCGGCGGCAGTCCGGCTTCGTAGAGCAGGTCGGCAAACATCAGTGCCGACAGCGGCACCTTCTCCGAGGGCTTCAAGACCATGCGGTTGTTGGTGGCCACCGAAGGCACCACCTTGTGCGCCACCTGGTTCATCGGGTGGTTGAACGGCGTGATCGCCGAGATCACGCCGAGCAGCGGCTCGCGCTGGGTGTGCACGCGGCGCTTGCGGCCATGCGGCGTGATGTCGCAGGAGAAGGTCTGGGCGTCGTCGCTCAAGCACGCATTGGCGCCGAACATCAGCACATCGGCGACGCGGCCGGCTTCGTAGACCGCGTCCTTCATCGAGATGCCCGACTCGGCGCTGATGAGCGCGGCGATCGATGCGGTGCGCTCTCGCACCAGCGCAGCCGCCTGGTTCAGGATGTTGCTGCGCTCGAAGCGCGTCAGCCGCGCCTTGTAATTCCTGGCGATCTCGAACGCCCGCCGCACCTCGTCGACGCTGGCTTTGGGTACCGTTCCGATCAGCTCGCGCGTGAACGGGTTGTGGACGCGAATGACCCGATCGCCGCTGCGGTCGGCGCCGACTTTCTCGCCCGCCAGTCGGAGTGCTTCAATGCGCATGCGTGTCTGCCGCGGTTTACTGCGCGCGATTGAGCGCGAGGTCGAAGGCGTCGAAGTTGCGCCAGCGCCGGCCTTCGTCGAGCCCGGCAATCGGCCGGTTCAGGATCAGCGGCACGCGCTGCTCGGAGATGCCACCATGCGATCGGAGCGGCACCTCCAGGGCCGACAGGTCATGCCGCGCGGCCGCAGTGCCGATCACGGTCGAGCGCTCGGAGACCACCACCAGGTCGCCAATGCGGTCGGCGGGCAGTTCGAACGCGGCGGCAGCCTCGGCACGCGTGAGCACACGCTCGATGCCGCGCAGCTTGGCGATCCGGCTTGCCGCGTCGGCCAGCTGGTCTGCCGGCAGGTAGACCGGGGCGAACGAACCCAGCGCGCCGTGGTGCACCGCATACGGGTCGGTGTGCGGCAGGATCGTTCGGGCCTGGCCGGCACCCAGCCAGGCGTCCAGGCGGTCCTGCAGGTAGATCACGTCGGGCGTGCCGTCCATCTTCGTCTTGGCATTCATGCCATGGTCGGCAGTGAGCGCAATCACGCAGCCCATTTCGTCGAGCGCGCCCAGGTAGCCGTCCATCATGGCGTAGAACGCGTTCGCGCCCGGCATGCCCGGCGCATGCTTGTGCTGGATGTAGTCGGTGGTCGAGAGGTACATGAGGTCGGGCCGCTGCGCGGCGTGGCGACGCATCAACGCCACGCCGGCCGCGCACACGAACTCCGACAGCGCCGCGCTGTAGACATCGGGCAGTGGCTGGCCGACCAGTGCGAGCACCCCCTCGATGCCGTTCTCGGCCAGGCTCGCCACATCGGCTCTCTCCGACGAGAAGCAGATGCTGCCCTTTGCCAAGTCGATGCCCTTGCCCAGCAGCCGGCGCAACTTGTCCTTGGCGGTGATGACGGCGCAGCGTTTGCCTGCGCCTGCCAGCGCCGCCAGGATGGTCGGCGCCCGCAACCACTTGGGGTCGTTCATCATGACTTCGGTGCCACTCTGGACGTCGTACAGGTAGTTGCCGCAGATGCCGTGCACCGAGGGCGGCGCGCCGGTCACGATCGACAGGTTGTTCGGGTTGGTGAAGCTCGGCACCACGCAGTCGGCGAACAGCGCCGTGCCCTGCGCCAGCGTGCGCTTGAGCCAGGGCATCTGGCCACCGGCCACGGCCTGGGCGAGATAGTCGGGCTCGCAGCCATCGACGCAGACGACCACCGTGGGTTGGCGCGGCAGCGCGTAGCGGCGGCCGTTCACGTCAACATTCGCTTCATGCATGGGACATCTTTCGTGGCGCGTCCGACGCCGGCTTGGCGGCGCCCTTTGCCGGTTGCGGTGTGTTGTTGCGCAAGGTTCGGTGCTTGCTGTCGAGCACATGCTGGCGCATCGCGCGCCCGGCGGCTTCGGGCTCGCCCGAGGCGATGGCCTTGACGATGGCGCGGTGCTCGCCCGCCGAGATCGGCAGCAGCCTGGCGTCGACCAGGTTCATGCGCCGGAACAGCGAGAGTTCGTTGATCAGGCGGCGGTAGATCGCGATCAGCTTGCGGTTGCCACCGAATTCGACCAGACGGTCGTGGAATTCGAGGTTGAGCAGGTGGTAGCTGTCGGCGTCGCCGGCCTTGACCGCCTTCTCCATCGCGTCGACCTGGCCACGCAGCAGGCGCATCTGTTCGGGCGTGATGTGTTGGGCCAGCTGGCGGCCGACAGCCTCGTCCATCATCGCGCGCAGGTCGAACAGCTCCATCGCCTCGTCCAGCGGGATGCTGCGCACGAACACGCCACGGTTCTTCTCCTGCCGCACCAGGCCGGCTTCCTCGAGCATGCGAAAGGCCTCGCGCACAGGGCCGCGCGACACGCCCAGGGTCTCGGCCAGCGCGGCTTCGATCAACTTGGCGCCCGGCGCCAACTCGCCTTGCAGGATGCGCCGCTCGATCTCGCGCTGCACCACCGAGGTCAGCGAATGAGCCTGCAGCAGCGCGATGGTCGGATGGGGCACGGCGGTCATGCCAGCCATTGGACGACTCAAGGCGTAGATTGTCAACAATCGGCAAAATACCGTTGACACCCAGGCAAGCTGCGGGCTAGATTGACCGCACGCGCCCCATGCCACCGCGGCACACTCTGGGTCGCTGACGAGTCAAGCTTGACGAAGCCAGCGCGATCGACGGCGATTGAAAGACTGAACGAGACCCACGATGGACCGTGACCCCATTCTGCTCACCCCCGGGCCGCTCACCACCACGCTGCGCACCAAGCTGGCGATGCTCAAGGACTGGGGCTCCTGGGACGCCGACTTCAACGCCGTCACGGCGGGCCTGCGCGCACGCCTGCTGGACATCGTGCACGGCCACGCCAGCCATGTCGTGGTGCCCCTGCAGGGCAGCGGCACCTTCAGCGTCGAAGCCGCGGTGGCCACCGTCGTGCCCCGCAACGGCCATGTGCTGGTGCTCGACAACGGCGCCTACTGCAAGCGCGCCGCCAAGCTGACGCAGCTGATGGGCCGGCGTACCAGCGTGCTGGCCTTCGACGAGGCCGAGCCGGTCTCGGCCGCGGCGCTCGACGCGCAATTGCAATCCGATGCCTCGGTCACGCATGTGGTCATGATCCACTGCGAGACCGGCACCGGTGTGGCCAATCCACTGGCTGAGGTCGCCGCGGTCTGCGAGCGCCAGGGCAAGGGGCTGATCGTCGACGCCATGAGCTCCTTCGGCGCGCTGCCGATCGATGCCCGCAGCGTGCGCTTCGACGCCCTGGTGGCCGCCAGCGGCAAGTGCCTCGAAGGCGTGCCCGGCATGGGCTTCGTGTTCCTGCGCAAAGCCATCCTCGACGCCTGCGCGGGCAACAGCCAGTCGCTGGCGATGGACCTGCACGATCAGCATGTCTACATGGAGAAGACGACGCAGTGGCGCTTCACGCCCCCCACGCATGTGATGCTGGCACTGGCCGAAGCCGTGTCGCAGTTCGTCGAGGAAGGCGGGCAGCCTGCGCGGCTGGAGCGCTACACCGACAACTGCCGCACCTTGACCGCGGGCCTGGCCGCCCTGGGCCTGGTGCCCTTCCTTCGCCCGCAGGTGCAGGCGCCGATCATCGTCACCTTTCATGCGCCGTCCGACCCGGCCTACGATTTCAAGCGCTTCTATGCCGGTTGCAAGGCGCGCGGATTCATCCTCTACCCGGGCAAGCTGACCCAGGTCGATACTTTCCGCGTCGGCTGCATCGGCGCGATCGGGCGCAACGAGATGCAGCAGGCGGTCAACGCGGTGGCCGCCACGTTGAAGGACATGGGCATTGCATCGGGCGCTCCGGCCCTCTAAGGACAATAAGGATAAGGACAACAAGATGGCGACGAAATCGGGCAAGGAACATCCGGCTCTGGCCGCGGTGCGCAACTCGGACACGGTCAAGGTCAAGGTCGCCTGCAGCGACATCGACGGCATCCTGCGCGGCAAGTACCTGCACCGCGACAAGTTCTTCGGCGCGGCCGAGGGCGGCTTCGGTTTTTGCGACGTGGTGTTCGGCTGGGACTGCAACGACAGCCCCTATGACAACGCCGCGGTCACGGGCTGGCAGCATGGCTTTCCCGATGCGCTGGCGCGGCTGGACCTGGACAC
>JANOPR010000273.1:0-4961 GCA_031421955.1 Burkholderiales bacterium | reverse complement strand
GAGTTTCTCGGCCCAGGTGCTGGCACGGCGGCGCGAGTTCGGCCTGCTGGTGCATCTGGGCCTGACGCGCACGCAGATCGTCGGCATCGTCGCCGGCGAAGGCGCGGCCTGGACCGCAGCCGGCGCACTCGCCGGTCTGTTGCTCGGCCTGGCCGTGGCGGTGGTGCTGGTGCATGTGGTTAACCCGCAGAGCTTTCACTGGACGATGGAGATGCTGCTGCCTTGGGGCCGGCTGGCCGCACTGGCCGCCGCGGTGCTTATTGCCGGCAGCGCCACCGCCGCCTTCAGCGCGCGCGCTGCGGCCTCGCAGGATGCGGTGGCCGCGGTCAAGGAAGACTGGTGATTGCCCGCCGCAGCCTGCTCGCATGGATGGCCGCGGCGGCCGCGACCGCATCAGCGCGCGCGCAGGCCGCGGTGCCCAGCCCACTGGCCTTCCCGCGCGACTTCGGCGCCCACCCCGAAGCGCGCATCGAGTGGTGGTACGCCACCGGTTGGCTGCATGGCGTCGAGGCCCCGGCCGACACGCCGGCCTATGGTTTCCAGCTCACTTTTTTCCGCACCCGCACCGGCCTGGCGCAGCGGCTGGAGAGCCGCTTCGCCGCGCGCCAGCTGCTGTTTGCGCACGCCGCGCTGACCGACCTGGCCGGCCGGCGCCAGCTGCATGCCCAGCGCATCGCGCGCTGGAGCGGCGACGAGGCCGCGCCGCGCGCCGCGGCAGCAACGGCCGACACGCGGGTGCACCTGGGTGGCTGGCAGCTCGCGCGCAGCGCGGCCGCGGGCGGCGGCAGCTACGCGGCCAAGATCGGCGACGACGCCGCGGGCTTTGCCTGCAACTTGACGCTGAGCGCCACGCAGCCGCTGCTGCTGCAGGGCCAGGCGGGCTGGAGCCGCAAGGGCCCCGATGCGGCGCAGGCCAGCCGCTACTACAGCCAGCCGCAACTGGCCGTCAGCGGAGACCTGCACCTCGGTGGTCGCACGCAGCCGGTGCGCGGCCGGGCCTGGCTCGACCATGAGTGGAGCGACAGCCTGCTCGACGCACAGGCGGTCGGCTGGGACTGGATCGGCATCAACCTGCACGATGGCAGCGCACTGATGGCGTTCGTGCTGCGCCGCGCCGACGGCAGCGCGCTGTGGGCCGGCGGCAGCCACCGCGCGCCCGGCGCGGCCGCGCGCATCTTCGGGCCCGACGAGGTGCGCTTCACGCCAGGCCGGCGCTGGACCAGCGCCGCATCGCGTGCGGCCTACCCGGTGCAGTGGACGGTCGAGACCCCGCTGGGCCGGCACAGCGTGGAAGCACTGCTCGACGCGCAGGAACTCGACAGCCGCGCCAGCACCGGCGCGTTCTACTGGGAAGGGCTGTCGGCGTTGCGCGACCAACGCGGCCAGCGTGTCGGCCTGGGCTACCTGGAAATGACCGGCTATGCGTCGCGGCTGCGGCTCTAGCGCCGGGCCGCCCCAAGCGGGCGACGCCCCAAGGGCCACGCAGGGGCCCGTGCCGGTCCCAGGGGGCCGACGCCAAAGGCGTCTTGGGGGCAAGGCTAGCCCGCGCCGGGTCGCCCCAAGCGGGCGACGCCCCCTTGGGGGGCCGACGCCAAAGGCGTCTTGGGGGCAAGGGCTACCGCGGTGACGTGATCGACGTGCTCGCGCCGTGGCGCCGCGCCGGTGGCGGCGGCACGGTGCGCACGCAATTGCGGCCGGCGTCCTTGGCCGCGTAGAGCGCCTGGTCGGCGTCCTGGATCAGCGTGGCAAACGAGTCGTACGTGTTGTCGAGCGTGGCCACGCCGATGCTGACCGTCGTGCGCACCACCTGCTCCTTCCACTCCAGGGTCAGCGCCGCGACGCAGGCGCGAATGCGCTCGGCTGCGTCGAGTGCACCCAGCGCGTCGGCGTGCGGCAGGAAGACCATGAACTCCTCGCCGCCGTAGCGGCCGAACAGGTCGGGGCGGCGCAGGGTTTCGCCGGCCACGCGCGCGATCTCGCGCAGCATCAGGTCGCCGGCCAGGTGGCCGTGATGGTCGTTGATGGCCTTGAAGTGATCGACGTCGATCATCAGCACCGCGGCCCCGGTGTCGTAGCGCCGGCAGCGCGACCACTCGCGGTCGGCCAGCACCAGGAACTGGCGGCGGTTGTGCACACCGGTCAATTCGTCGCGGGTGGCCAGCACATCGAGCTGGGCCCGCTTGGCCTCCAGGTCGGCCAGCATCTGCAACAGCGGCCAGGCCACCAAGGGCGCGACAACCACCGCGCTGGCCAGCGCCACCGCCAGCAGGGGCCACAACGGCATCACGCCAGCCAGCAACCCGAGGGCTGCAGCCAGGCCAATGGCGACGAGGCTCGCGGCCAGCGTCAGCATCAGCACGCTGCGCAGCGGGCCCAGGGCCAGCGCAAGGCGCAGCGCGTGGTGTCGACGAGCGGAGCGAGCGAGGGCTGAAGGCATGTCGGTTGGCCGCGTGCTGTGCAGGGTCCAGAGTGCGCTATTCGAACACAGGCGCCCGGCACTGTTGTTGCGCAGGGCCCGCGGCCCACCCGCGCAATCGGGGGATCGTGAAAGTGCGGATGGCGCCTCAGACATGCCGGCAGCCGCGCTTGACAAGGTCGATCCAAGGCTATTATAGTGATATCATTTTGATGGCTTACGAGGGCTTCCAATGAACCGCACGCAGATCACCCACGAACGGCCTCTGGCCTCCGTCAACGGCTACCTCGCGGCGACGATCGCGGTGCTCGTGATCGTGGCCTGTGTCGCCAGCTTTGTCGCCACGGCGGGAGCCGGCGGCGTCGTCGGCATCCTCGCCCGCGTGCTGCTGATCGCGGCCAGCGTGTTCATGCTCGTCGGGCTGTACATGCTGCAACCCAATGAAGCGGCGAGCATGACCCTCTTCGGCCGCTACGCCGGCACCGACCGCAACGAAGGCCTGCGCTGGGCCAATCCGTTCTACGTCAAGCGCAAGGTCTCGCTGCGCGTGCGCAACCTGACCATGCCCACGCTGAAGGTCAACGACAAGCGCGGCAACCCGGTGGAAATCGGTGCGGTGGTGGTCTGGCGCGTGCAGGACACCGCGCAGGCGCTGTTCGACGTCGACAACTTCGAGACCTACGTCAAGGTTCAGGCCGAGGCCGCGCTGCGCCACATGGCCACGCAGTTCGCCTATGACGAAGGCGAAGACCTGGCACCCGGAGAAACCACGCTGCGCGCCGGTGCCGCCGCGATCGCCGCCCTGAAGTCCGAGTTGCAGAGCTCGTTCGCCGACGCCGGCGTGGCCGTCGAAGACGCCAAGCTCAGCCACCTGGCCTATGCACCTGAAATCGCCCAGGTGATGCTGCGCCGCCAGCAGGCCGAGGCCATCATCAGTGCGCGCAGCAAGATCGTCCAGGGTGCCGTCAGCATGGTCGAGGCGGCGCTGAAGGGCCTGTCCGAGCGCGACATCGTGGTCCTGGACGACGAACGAAAGGCGGCCATGGTCAGCAACCTGCTGGTCGTGCTGTGCTCCGACAAGGACACCCAGCCGATCATCAACACCGGCACCTTGTACGGCTGAGGCGCCGTCCCAGGCCCATGGCGAGTCCGGACAAGAAGAGCTTTCTGCTGCGCATCGATCCGGCACTGTGGGCCGAGATCGAACGCCTGGCCGCGCAGGAGTTGCGCAGCGCCAATGCCCAAGTCGAGTACCTGTTGCGCGAAGGCCTGACGCGCCGCGGCCGGCGCCCACCCGAGCCGGTCGAGCGAGCGCCCGCGACCCCGCGGCGCGGGGAACGCTGAAGGCAATCGATCAAGCGGCACTGCGGGGCATGCAGCGCTAACGCACGGCGCCGCAGCACGGCCAGCGCCTGTTCGTCGTGCGCGAGGACGCTGCTGGCACAGTGGCCGCGCGACGCACCCGCATAGACTGCATGCATGGCCAAAGAGACCTCGACGCGCGCAAGCGCCGGCACCCCACGCTCACTGTCCGGCCTCGTGCCCTTCCTGCGGCCGTACCGGGGCCGCATCGCGCTGGCGATCCTGTTCCTGGTGCGGGCCGCGGCCAGCACCCTCGTGCTGCCGGTGGCGCTGAAGTCGCTGATCGACAGCGGCCTGGTGGCCAGCGACCCCGGCGAGCGCGTGATGGCCCTGCGCGGCCACTTCTTTGCCCTGTTCATGGTGGGTGCCGCGCTGGGCCTGTTCTCGGCGGCACGCTTCTACGTGGTCAGCTGGCTCGGCGAGCGCGTCACCGCCGACCTGCGCAACGCCGTCTATGCGCATGTGCTCGAGCAAAGTCCCGAGTTCTTCGAGACCACCCAGACCGGCGAGGTGCTGTCGCGCCTGACCACCGACACCACCCTGGTGCAGACCGTGGTGGGTTCGAGCCTGTCGATGGGCCTGCGCAACGTGGTGATGGGCATCGGCGCGATGGGCATGCTGGTCTTCACCAACCCTTATGTGATGACGCAGGTGCTGGGCATCCTGGTGCTGGTGGTGCTGCCCAGCGTGTACTTCGGCCGCCGCGTGCGCAAGCTGTCGCGCGCCAGCCAGGACCGCGTGGCCGACTCGAGCGCCATCGCCGCCGAAGTGCTCAACGCCATTCCGGTGGTGCAGAGCTACACCCAGGAGCAGCGCGAGTCGGCGCGCTTTGCCCTGGCCACCGAGCATGCTTTCGATACCGCGCGCAAGCGCAGCCGCGTGCGCGCGATGCTGGTGGCCTTCATCATCACGGCCACCTTCGGTGCGTTGCTGTGGGGCCTGTTCCAGGGCACGCAGGCAGTGATTGCGGGCAATGTCAGCGCCGGACACCTGGGCCAGACCGTCGTCTATGTGGCGATCCTCGTGTCGAGCGTGGCCGTGCTGTCCGAAATCTACGGCGACCTGCTGCGCGCCGCCGGCGCCACCGAGCGGCTGATGGAACTGCTGGCCACCAAGTCACCCGTGGTCGAACCCGCGCAGCCGCGCGCGCTGCCGCCGGCGCAGGGCGGCTCGTCGCTGCAGC
>JANOPR010000272.1:0-1994 GCA_031421955.1 Burkholderiales bacterium | reverse complement strand
TGCGCCAGTGCGACCTGGTGGTCGCCACCGGCTCGCAGGCCAATGTGCGCGCCGCGGCCACCTGCGGCACGCCGGCCTTCGGCGTCGGTGCCGGCAACGTGGCTGGCATCGTCGACGAGACCGCCGACGTGGCGCTGGCGGCCGAACGAGTTCAACGCTCCAAGACCTTCGACAACGCCACCAGTTGCTCGTCGGAGAACAGCCTGGTGGTCGTCGACAGCGTGCGCGTGCCGATGCTCGCGGCGTTGCAGACCCACGGCGCCGTGCTGTTGAATGCGGCGCAGAAGGCCCAGTTGCAGCTGCTGATGTTCCCCGAGGGCAAGGTCTCGGCCGCGGCGACCGGGCAGTCGGCCCGGGTGATTGCCGAGCGCGCGGGCCTTACCGAAATTGCGGCGCGCGATCCGCGGATCCTGATCGTCGAGGAAGACGGCTTCGGCGCCGAGCATCCGTTCTCGGGCGAGAAGCTGAGCCCGGTGCTCGCGCTCTACGCAGCTCGCGATTTCGAGCACGCGATGACTATCGTCGAGCGCATCTACGCCTACCAGGGCGCGGGCCACTCAGTCGGCCTGCATAGCGCGCGGCCCGAACGCGCGCTGGCACTCGGCCTGGCGTTGCCGGTGTCTCGCGTCATCGTCGACCAGGCGCATTGCATCGCCACCGGCGGCAGCTTCGACAACGGCCTGCCGTTTTCGCTGTCGATGGGCTGCGGTACCTGGGGCAAGAACAATTTTTCCGACAACATGAATTACCGCCATTACCTGAACATCACGCGCATCTCGCGGCCGACGCCTGAGCGCATGCCGAGCGAGGGCGAGATCTTCGGCGCCTACTTCGGCAAGTACGGCCGCGCATGACGCAGGCTCCGTTGCCCGCCACCGTGCGCGGCCTGATCGAGCGCCAGGCGGCGCTGCGGCCCGCCGCGGTCTATGCGCGGGCCACCGAATCGGCGCAGCAGATGACGTACGGCGAACTGCAGTCGGCCTGCGGCCGTGTGGCCGCGCTGCTGCGCGCGCAAGGCCTGGCGCCGGGTGATACCGTCTCGCTGGTGATGCCCAACGGCCTGGGCACCCTGCAACTGCTGCTTGGCGCGCTGCACGGCGGTTGGTGCGTCAACCCGGTGAACCTGTTGTCACAGCCCGAGCAGATGCGCTATGTGCTCGAGCACAGCGACTGCAAATTGATCCTGGCCAGTGGTGAATGGATCGACAAGGTGAGGGCGCTGCAACCCCGCGCGCCGGTGTTCGCGGTCGGCCACGACAGCCTGTCGCTGCCACCGGAGCACGCCGACACGCCCGCGCCGAGCCCGGAGGCGATCGGCCTGTTGATGTACACGTCGGGCACCACCGGCCGGCCCAAGGGCGTGATGCTGACGCAGGCCAACCTGGCGGCCAATGCGTTGGCGATCAGCGAAGAGCATCGTCTGAGCGCCGATGACCGCGTGCTCGCGGTGCTGCCGCTGTACCACATCAACGCCTTCGCGGTGACGATGCTGGCGCCGCTGGCCGCGGGCGGCAGCCTGGCGATGGCGCCGAAATTCTCTGCCGCCCGTTTCTGGACGCAGGCGCGCGACCACCGCTGCACCTGGCTCAACGTGGTGCCGACGATGGTCTCCTACCTGCTCGAGGGCGACGATGCGCCGGCAGGGCTGGCCGCAAGCCTGCGCTTCTGCCGCTCGGCCTCGGCCGCGCTGCCGCCTGAACACCTGAGCGCCTTCGAGGCCCGCTTCGGCATCGGCATCGTCGAGACCATGGGCCTGACCGAAACCGTGGCGCCGGCGTTCAGCAATCCGATGGACCCGCCCCGGCGCAAGCTCGGCGCGGTCGGCCGCGCTTCGGGCTGCGAAGCGCGCGTGATCGATGCCGCGCTGCAACCCCTGCCCGATGGGCAAACCGGCGAGATCTCGATCCGCGGCCCCAACGTCATGCGCGGCTACTACAAGGACGCCGAGGCCACGGCCGCGAGCTTCACGCCCGACGGCTGGCTGCGCACCGGCG
>JANOPR010000271.1:0-2143 GCA_031421955.1 Burkholderiales bacterium | reverse complement strand
CCATCAAACGACACACTGGTGCCGACGGCTTGCCAGAACTTTGCCAGTGACGCGCGCGCGCCGGGTGCGCCACCTGCACACAGACCATGGGCCAGGGCCACGGCGTTCATGGCCCCAGCGCTGGTGGCACTGACCGCAGTGATCGGGAAGCGGCCGTCCTCGAGCAGCGCATCGAGCACGCCCCAGGTGAACGCGCCGTGCGCACCGCCGCCCTGCAGCGCCAGGCTGATCGGTGTCGGGCGCTGGCGAAAGAGTGGCATCAGGCAGGGCAATGGTGCAGCATGGACATGACAAGCAACTTACGTGCCGCTGACCTCCTAGAATCACTCGATGAGCGACAGCGAGATCCACCACCGCAACCTATCGGGCCACGACGCCCTTCTGCGCCACCTCAACCCCGAACAACTCGCCGCTGTGACGCTTCCCGCCCAGCCGGCGTTGATCCTGGCCGGCGCGGGCTCGGGCAAGACCCGCGTGCTGACCACGCGCATCGCCTGGCTGCTGGCCACCGGCCAGGTCTCGCCCGGCGGCCTGCTGGCCGTGACCTTCACCAACAAGGCCGCCAAGGAGATGCTGACGCGCCTGACGACGATGCTGCCGGTGAACGTGCGCGGCATGTGGATCGGCACCTTTCACGGCCTGTGCAACCGCTTCCTGCGCGCGCACTGGAAGCTGGCCGCGCTGCCGCAGTCGTTCCAGATCCTGGACAGCGCCGATTCGCTGTCGGCCGTCAAGCGCGTCATCAAGGGCCAGCAGCTCGACGAAGAGCGCGTCGTGCCCAAGCAGGTGGCCTGGTTCATCGCCGGCAGCAAGGACGGCGGCCTGCGCCCGCGCGACATCGAGCTCCGCGACGAGCAGACCCGCCAGCTGGCGTTGATCTACCAGGCCTACGAAGATCAATGCCAGCGCGAAGGCGTGGTCGACTTCGCCGAACTGATGCTGCGCACCGTGGAACTGCTGCGCGACAACGACCCGCTGCGCGCGCACTACCAGCACCGCTTCAGGCATGTGCTGGTCGACGAGTTCCAGGACACCAACCGCTTGCAGTACCGCTGGCTGCAGATGTTCGCACCCCCGCCCGGCGCGGCGGGAACCTCCGAGTCCACGGGTGGCGAGGGCCAAAGCGTCTTTGCCGTCGGCGACGACGACCAGAGCATCTACGCGTTTCGCGGCGCGCGCGTGGGCAACATGGCCGACTTCGAGCGTGAGTACCGCGTGCAGCGGATCATCAAGCTGGAAGAAAACTACCGCTCGGCCGGGCACATCCTGGACGCCGCCAACGGCCTGATCTCGCACAACCTGCATCGCCTGGGCAAGAACCTGCGCACCGAGGCCGGGGCCGGTGAGTTGCTGCGCGTGGTCGAGGTGAGCAGCGACTATGCCGAGGCGCAGTGGGTGCTCGACGAGGCGCGCCAGCTGCACCGTGGCGGCATGCCGCGCTCCGAGATCGCGCTGCTGTATCGCAGCAACGCGCAGAGCCGCGTGCTCGAGAGCGCGCTGTTCAATGCCGGCGTCCCGTACCGCGTCTACGGCGGGTTGCGCTTCTTCGAACGCGCCGAGGTCAAGCATGCGCTGGCGTACCTGCGCCTCTTGGAGAACCCCAACGACGACACCAGCTTCCTGCGCGTGGTCAACTTCCCGGCGCGCGGCATCGGTGCGCGCACGCTCGAATTGCTGCAGGACGCCGCGCGCGCCAGCGGCCGCAGCCTGTACCAGAGCGTCGGCGCCGTGGCCGGCAAGGGCGGCGGCAACCTGTCAGGCTTCAACGCCCTGATCGACGGCCTGCGCGAAGGCACGCGCGGCAAGACGCTGCGCGAGATCATCGAGGCGGTGCTGCAGCGCTCGGCGCTGGTCGATTTCTACCGCAGCGAAAAGGAAGGCCAGGACCGGATCGAGAACCTGGACGAACTGGTCAATGCAGCAGAAGCCTTCGTCACGCTGGAGGGCTTCGGCAAGGACGCGGTGGCGTTGCCGGTCGACGAGCAGGGGCCGGGCGCGATTGCCGGCGGCGTGGCACTGCTGGCCGAGGCGCTGACGCCCGATGCCGAGACCGGCGAGATCATGAGCCCGCTGGCCGCCTTCCTGACCCACGCCGCGCTGGAAGCCGGCGACAACCAGGCGCAGGCCGGCCAGGACGCGATCC
>JANOPR010000270.1:0-10206 GCA_031421955.1 Burkholderiales bacterium | reverse complement strand
GTCAATGTGCCGCAGTTCCTGGCCGCACTCGATGAACTGCTCGAGCAACTCGACACGCTGTTTGGATAAGTTTGCGCACGCTATCTGTTTATCAGCCTGAATATGAGGCTGTCTCAACAGCTCATGGCTGAGCCCACCGGGTCAGCACTCTCGTGATGAGAGTGCTAATATCCCGGAACTCAGGCTCCACCGGCCCCTCCAAGACGCCATGAACACAGCTACCGCCACTGCCGCCTCCTCCGAACTGACCCTGCGCAACCCGTGGGCGATGGTGCCGCCGATCGGCGACATCAACGCCTACATCTCGGCCGCGCACCGCATCCCGCTGCTCACGCCGCAGGAAGAGGCCGATTTCGCCCGCCGCCTGCGCGACACGGGCGACCTGGAAGCCGCCGGTCGCCTGGTGCTGTCGCATCTGCGACTGGTGGTGTCGGTATCGCGCCAGTACCTGGGCTACGGCCTGCCGCAGGGCGACCTGATTCAGGAAGGCAATGTGGGTCTGATGAAGGCCGTCAAGCGCTTCAACCCCGAGCAGGGGGTGCGCCTGGTGAGCTATGCGCTGCACTGGATCCGCGCCGAGATTCATGAGTACATCCTGAAGAACTGGCGTCTGGTCAAGGTCGCCACGACCAAGGCTCAGCGCAAGTTGTTCTTCAACCTTCGCTCGCTGAAACAGGGAATGCGGGCGGGCTCGGCCGACGGCGACACCCACCGCAGCACCCTGAGTCCGAGCGAGGTCGACAGCGTGGCGCGCCAGCTCAACGTCAAACCCGAAGAAGTGCTGGAGATGGAAACCCGCATGTCGGGTGGCGACGTGCCGCTGGAGCCGCAGACCAACGACGACGGCGAAGAGAGTTACGCCCCGATCGCCTACCTCGCCGACGAGACCAGCGAGCCGACGCAGGTGCTCGAAGCCCGCAAGCGCGATGACCTGGCCGGCGACGGCATCAGCCGGGCCCTGGCCGTGCTTGACGCGCGCAGCCGTCGCATCGTCGAGGCGCGCTGGCTGAACGTCAATGACGACAGCTCAGGCGGCATGACCTTGCACGACCTGGCGGCGGAGTATGGCGTCAGCGCCGAGCGCATCCGCCAGATCGAAGTCGCGGCAATGAAGAAGATGCGCGGGGCGCTGCAAGCGGTTTGACGCTGGCGCCAGCGTGCGCGTCGAGCCGAGTGAACGCCGCGGATCCGGCTTTGCCGGCCTGCTGGCGTTGTCCCCTCGAGGAGAGCGCCGAAGGCGCTACGAGGGTAGACCTTTCAGGCGCCGGCCAACAATTGCTTGATGTCGCTGGCCATCGCCTCGGCCCCGCCGCCGTGCCGGACGAACAGCCGCACCCGGCCCTGGGTGTCAAAGACATAGGAGCCGGCGGTGTGGTCCATCGTGTAGCTGCCTTCGCTCTTGCCCGGCACCTTGGCGTAGAACACCTTGAACTCCTTCGCTGCTGCCCGCGTCTGCTCGAGCGAGCCCCGCAGCGCAACCACGTCGCGGCCGAAGCTGGCCGCATAGGCTGACAACACTTCAGGCGTGTCGCGCTCAGGGTCGACGCTGACCAGGATCGGCTGCACTTTGGCGCCGTCGGCGCCGAGCCGGGTCCTGACTTCGGCGATCTCGGCCAGCGTGGTCGGGCAGACGTCGGGACACTGCGTGTAGCCGAAGAACACCACCACGACCTTGCCCTTGAACTCCGTCAGCATGCGCGGCTTGCCGGAGGCATCGGGCATCGCAAGCTGGCGTGCGTACTCGGCGCCGGTGATGTCGATGCCCTTGAAGGCGGCCTTCTCGGCGCTGCAGGCAACCAACCCCACCAAAGACAGTGCGGCCAGTGCCACGCGGCGGTTAAACCGCCCCCAAGCCGCCTGCGGCGTCGGCCCCCCAAGGGGGCGTCGCCCGCTTGGGGCGGCCCGGCGCGGGTCAAAGGCAATCATCGAGCGAAGATCCAGGGTGAAACGTAATGATCGAGCAGCAGCGCGGCAAACAGCAGCGAAAGGTGCCAGATCGAGAAGCGAAAGGTATGCCGCGCCAAGGCTTCACTGTAGCGGCGCCAGAGCCGCCAGGCCAACGCAATGAACCAGCCGCCGAGCACGGTGGCCGCAGCCAGGTAGATCGGCCCGCTCATGCCATGCAGGTAAGGCAGCAGCGTGGCCGCAAACAGCACCAGCGTGTAGAGCAGGATCTGCAGGCGGGTGTATTCGTTGCCATGGGTCACGGGCAGCATCGGCAGGCCGGCGCGCGCGTACTCATCGCTACGGTACAGCGCCAGGGCCCAGAAATGCGGCGGCGTCCAGAGGAAGATGATCAGCACCAGCAGCCAGGCTTCGGCGCCGACCTCGCCGCGCATGGCAGCCCAGCCCAGCAGCGGCGGCATCGCCCCCGACGCGCCGCCGATGACGATGTTCTGCGGTGTGGCGGGCTTGAGCAGCACGGTGTAGACGATGGCGTAGCCGACGAAGGTGGCCAGCGTCAGCCACATCGTCAGCACATTGACCCAAACCAGCAACATCGCGCTGCCGGCCGCACACAGCAGGCCCGAGAAGATCAGCGTCTGCGAGTTGCCGAGTTCGCCCTTCGCCGTGGGGCGCCAAGCCGTGCGCGCCATCTTGGCATCGATGCGCTGCTCGACCACGCAATTGAAGGCAGCGGCGGCTGCGGCGACCAGCCAAATACCCGCTGCGGCGGCCAACAGCACGCCCCAGTCAGGCCATGTGGGCGCGGCCAGCAGCATGCCGATGACCGCGCAAAACACGATCAGCTGCACGACGCGCGGCTTGGTCAGTGCGTAGAACTGGCGCGCGCGCGATACGCCGACCTGCATGGGGCTGGCCGGCGCGGCTGCGGTGGGCGTGGACGAAGTGGACATGGTGCGCGAAGCGGCAATTCTCTTACAGCCCAACCAGGCCCGCGGCGCGCGGTGCCGGTGCCCCGGCTGCGACGCCGACTGCGGCGCGGGCCAGCAGTGACGTCAGCAGCATGGTCAGCATGGCAGCACCCGCGGTGTGCGCTACCGCGGCCACCAGCGGCCAGCCGAGCACCACGTTGGACAGGCCCGTGACCAATTGCCACGCGCCAAGTGCGGCCAGGCCGATGCCATAGCGCCGCAATACCGCGTCGCCACAGGTGCGCAAACGCCAGACCAGCCACGCCAAAGCGGCCAACAGGATCACGGCGGCGAGTCGGTGCATGACATGGATCGCGGTCAGCGCTGCAAAGGGCAGGAATTCGCCGCCGGCCGTCTGGCCCAGTTCCCGACGCACCGTGAACGCATGGGTGAAGTCCATCTCCGGCCACCATTGGCCCTGGCAAGTCGGGAAGTCACGGCACGCCAAGACGGCATAGTTCGTACTGACCCAGCCGCCGAGCGCGACCTGCAGCAGCGTCAGCGCGGCAACCACCCATGCCGCGGTGCCGAGGGCGCGTGACAACGCCAAGGGCCGCGGCGCAAAGGCCTGGTCCTGCGCCACGAGCAACACCAGCAAGCCCAGCCCGCCGAGCAGGTGCAGCGTGACGATCGCCGGGTACAGCTTCATCGTCACGGTGAGCGCGCCGAAAGCGCCTTGGGCGATGACCCAGACCAGGGTCAGCGTGGCCCACCAGGGCGAGGGCGCCAGATCACGCTCACGCCGCAGCCACCAGCTCATGGCGGTCATGACCATGATCAGCACCCCGACCGCCGTGGCCAGGTAGCGATGCACCATCTCGACCCAGGCCTTGCCATGCGTCACCGGGCCGTCCGGCATCGCGCTCTGCGCGGCCCCGATCTCCGCGCGGGCGCCCAGCGGGCTGGCGTTGCCGTAGCAGCCTGGCCAGTCGGGACAACCCAGGCCCGAATCGGTCAACCGCGTGAAGGCGCCGAACAACACCAGGTCGAAGGTCAGGAACAGTGTCAGCAGGGTCAGCGCATGCAGACGCCGTGTCGGCGTCGCGCCGCGGTGGCGCAGCCACAGCCAAGCCAACGGGCCCAGCGCAATGACCATGCCCAGCAGCGCCATACGCGCCAGCGGCGCCAGATCGATCAGGTCGGTACTCATGTCAGTTGCCCACGGCGGAGCGCGCCACGCCACGTATAGAACGCAACGCCCATCCAGGCGACCGCCGCGGATCGGGCTTTGCCCGGCCGCTGACCACCGGTCGCGAGTCGCGCAGTGCACCCCCAAGCGCACGCCGCGGATCGGGCTTCGCCCGGCCGCTGGCGTGGCCCCCTGGGGGGAGGCGCCGCAAGCGCTTCGGGGGGGGAGTCATCTCCCTGGACGGTCCCAGAACGACGAGGCGCGCAGCAATTTGTCGATGTCGCGCTTGAACTTGGCGGCGTCGGCGCGTGGCGGCGCGCGCATCATCCATTGGCCCATCGGGTCGACGACGTACAGGTGCGATTCGAGCGACTCGCCGGGTGCCGCCGAGAGCCACTGCTGCAATGCCGGCGAGTGCACCCGCAGCACCCGCGTGCCCGGCGCGGCGGCCAGTGCGGCCAGCAGCGCGGGCGCGATCGGGCCCTCGTCGGTCACGAGCCAGAGTTTGTCGATGCGATCTCGCTCTCGACCCGTCATTTCGCGCAGCTGGCGCTGAAGGAACAGGCGCTGCTCGCAGTCGCTGTCGCAGGCACTGCGACCGACCGCAACCAGCAGCCACTGGCCGCGCAACGACGCCGCGCTGACCGCGTGCCCGTCAAGGTCCGTGAGCGGCAGGTCCGCCGGCATCGCGCGCGACGGCTGGATCAAGGTGGCGAAGTTGCTGCGGCCCTCGGGGCGCAGCACATAGAAGGCAAAGTAAGACGCGAGCACCGGCGCTGCACAGGCGAGCAGCACCAGCAGCATCTTCAGGCGGCCACGCAGCGTGCGGCGCTGCACCTCGTCGCTGGCCACATCGGCGTGAGGCATGGCATGCACCGTCAGATGCAGGGGCTCAGCAGGCAACACGGGGCTTGCCACGGATTCCTCCGCGCCCGCGGGAGGCGGCCCGTCAGCGGCGCGCACGGCGGCGGGGTTGGATGAGTTGGAACCAGACATAGAGGACAACAATCAGCATCGACAGCGCAAACCACTGCGCGGCATAACCATGGTTCTTGGCCACGCTGGATGCGGGCGCCGGCCAGTCGCGCCGCAGGCCATCGCCGGCGGTGGCCGGCGAATCGGCCAGCAGCACCGACAGGGGCCTCAGATTGAGCCCGGTTTCGCGGGCAAACGCGTCAAGGTCCAGATTCTGACGGATCGCGCCGATCTCGACCCCACCGAAGTCAAACAAACGAGCCGGCGGCGGGGCAATTCGCCCCAGAAGGTCGACCGAGCCCGAGGGCGTGGGGACCGCAAGGACGTGGCTCCGGTCCTGAAAGTCGCGCGGCAACCAGCCCCGTTGCACCAGCACGGCGCTGCCATCGGCAAGCACCAGCGGCGTCAGCAGGAAAAAGCCGGGGCGGCCGTCCAACTGCCGGTTGTCGAGGTACACGGTGTGTGCGCTGGACCAGCGTCCTGTCAGGCGCACCTGCCGGTGTTGCTGCAACGCGGCAGCCTGCGCATCGGTGGCCAGGGCGGCGGCGCCTTCGACGGCCGGCAGGCGGGAGCGTTCGTCAAGGGCTGCCTGCAACGCCAACTTCTGGCCCGCGCGATCGAGTTGCCACCAGCCCAGACGTGCTGTCAGTAGGGCGCCTGCCGCGGCCGCAATCGTGACCAGCCACCAGCGCTGTCGGGCACTCAGCATGGGACAGGTGCAATGCGAGAATTGCACATGAAAGTCGTGATCATCGTGGCGCTGATCGGCATCCTGGGTGCCCTGGCAGGCGCCGGCGTGTTCATGCTGCGCAAGCCAGGCGCGGGCAAACAGCGCGATACGCGCATGGCCTGGGCATTGGCCGTGCGCGTGGCACTGTCGGTCGCGTTATTCTTGTTCATCCTGCTGGCCTGGAAAATGGGCTGGATCGTACCGACCGGCCTGCCCACGGGGCGCTGAGCAAGGCCCAGGTCCAAAGCAAGAGAGCGCCTCTCGGCGCTCTCTTGGGCAGGCGCATCGCGCGGGTGGTCACATCCAGTAGACGACGATGTACAGACCGAGCCAGACGACGTCGACAAAGTGCCAGTACCAGGCCGCACCCTCGAAGCCGAAATGGCGCTCCGGCGTGAAGTGGCCCTTCATGATGCGCAGCGTGATGAACAGCAGCATCAACATGCCCACCAGAACGTGGAAGCCGTGGAAGCCGGTCAGCATGAAGAAGGTCGAGCCGAAGATGCCAGAGGACAGCTTCAGGTTCAGGTCGCGGTAGGCGTGCATGTACTCGTAGGCCTGCACGCCCAGGAAGGTCGCGCCCAGGATCACCGTGATCCACATCCACACCACGGTCTTGCTGCGCTGGCCGGCGATCAGCGCGTGGTGCGCGATCGTCAGCGTGACGCCCGAAGTGAGCAGCAGCGCGGTGTTCAGCGTCGGCAGCGGCCAGGGGCCAATCACCGAGAACGGCTCCACCGTGCCCGCAGGCGACGCCGTGATCCCCGGGCCGGCGCTCGGCCAGATCGCCTTGAAGTCGGGCCACAGGATCTGATGGTCCAGATCGCCGAGCATCGGCAGTGCATGCACGCGAGCCCAGTACAGGGCGCCGAAGAAAGCGCTGAAGAACATCACTTCGGAGAAGATGAACCAGCTCATGCTCCAGCGGTAGGAGGCGTCGACGCGGTCGCTGTACCGGCCGGTCTCGCTCTCGCCGATGGCGTCGCGGAACCACTGGAACATGACCACCGTCCACATCGCCAGGCCAAAGAGCACGAACCACTTGCCCCAAGAGGCCCCGTTCACCCACTGGCCGCCCCCGAAGATGATCAGCAGCATGGCCATCGCGGTCATCGCCGGATGGCGCGATGGTGCGGGGACGAAATAGTAGGGCGCGGCCCCGGTCTGGTGTGTCGCTGCGGACATTTGTGTGCTCTCCTCGATCTGAATCGAAAACTCTGTTTATCGTTGCGTGTCAGCCAGCCACGCCGCTGGCCACGACCCAGTTCACCAAGATCACCAACGCCAGCACGAAGACCGCCGCGGAAATCACGCCGGCGACGATGACATGCACGGGATTGAGCCGAGTGACATCGCGCTCATAGTCGCGGGCCCCGCGCACGCCGAAGAACGACCAGGCCACGGCCTTGAAAGTCTGCACCAGCGAGCCGCTGCGCCCCGCAGCCTGCCTGAGGTCAGCGCCCGCATTTCTCACAGTGCAGCTCCACCCGGCTTGGCGGCCAACTGCTTGCCCTTGACTTCGAAGAAGGTGTACGACAACGTGATCGTGTGTACATCCTTTGGCAGTCTGGGGTCGATGACGAAGGCCACGGGCCACTGGCGGCTCTCTCCCGGCGCCAGCGTGTACTCGTTGAAGCAGAAGCACTCCAGCTTGTTGAAATGCGCGGTGGCCTGCTTGGGTGCGTAGCTCGGAATCGCCTGCGCGGCCAGCGTGCGGTTCTGTGTATTGCGGAACTCGTACATCACGGTGGTCAATTCGCCCGGATGCACTTCAAGCGAGCGTTGCGCCGGCTTGAAGTCGAACGGGCCGCGCGCATTGGCGTCGAACTCGACGGTGACCGTGCGTGAGCGGTCGATCTGCGTATTGCGGCCGTCGGCGAGATTGCCCACGCCGCTGACCTGCCGCTCCGACAGCGACAACACATTGATGCCCAAGGCCTCGCAGATCGACTTGTACAACGGCACCAGCGCATAGCCGAATCCGAACATCAGCACCGCGACGACGGCAAGCTTGGTCACGAGCGCACGGTTGTCGCGCTGCAGGCCCAGGCTTCGGTTCGGCTTGCTCATCGCGGGCTCAGGTCAGCGCAGGGCCGCTCCCAAGCGGCCTGAGCTCCCCTTGGGGGGCGCGAACGAAGTGAGCTTGGGGCTGTCATCTCAGCCCCCGGTCAACATGATCTTGACCACGAAGCCGCCGGCAAAGGCGGCCGCCAGCGCGGCCAGCATCCAGCCCAGGCGCCGGTTGGCTTTGCGTTGCTGCTCGGTCAGCGACATCTCGATCAGCCGATCACACGCGTGGCGGTGATGTCGAGCTTGGGCGGCGTCTCGAAGGTATGGAACGGGGCCGGCGACGGAATCTCCCATTCCAGTCCCTCGGCACCCTCCCACGGTCGTTGCGGCGCCTTCTCACCCTGGCCGCGCATCACGGGCAGGACGACGAAGACGAAGAAGTACACCTGCGACAGGCCGAAGCCGAGCGCGCCCAGCGAAGCCAGGGCGTTGAAGTCGGCGAACTGCATCGGGTAGTCGGCGTAGCGGCGGGGCATGCCGGCCAAGCCGAGAAAGTGCATCGGGAAGAAGGTGATGTTGAAGAACACCAGCGAGGTCCAGAAGTGGATCTTGCCGCGCGTCTCGTTGTACATCACGCCGCACCACTTCGGACTCCAGTAGTAGAAGCCGGCGAACATGCCGAACAGCGAGCCCGCGACCAGCACGTAGTGGAAGTGCGCGACGACGTAGTAGGTGTCCTGCAGCTGGATGTCGATCGGCGCCATCGCCAGGATGAGGCCGGTGAAGCCGCCCATCGTGAAGACGAAGATGAACCCGACCGCCCACAGCATCGGTGTCTCGAAGGTCATCGAGCCGCGCCACATGGTGGCGATCCAGTTGAAGACCTTCACCCCGGTCGGGATCGCGATCAGCATCGTCGCGTACATGAAGAACAACTGCCCCGTCACCGGCATGCCGGTGGTGAACATGTGGTGTGCCCAGACGATGAACGACAGGATCGCGATCGACGAGGTGGCATAGACCATCGAGGTGTAGCCGAACAGCCGCTTGCGCGCGAATGCCGGCACGACAGCGCTGACGATGCCGAAAGCCGGCAGGATCATGATGTAAACCTCGGGGTGACCGAAGAACCAGAAGATGTGCTGGTACATCACCGGGTCGCCGCCGCCCGCCGGGTTGAAGAAGGCGGTGCCGAAATGCCGGTCGGTCAGCGTCATCGTGATCGCGCCGGCCAGCACGGGCATCACGGCGATCAGCAGGTAGGCGGTGATCAGCCAGGTCCAGGCGAACAGCGGCATCTTCATCAGCGTCATGCCGGGCGCGCGCATGTTCAGGATCGTGACCACGATGTTGATCGAGCCCATGATCGAACTGGCGCCCAGGATGTGCAACGCGAAGATGCCGGCGTCCATGCTCGGACCCATTTGCAGTGTCAGCGGCGCGTACAGCGTCCAGCCCGCGGCCGGGGCGCCGCCGGGCATGAAGAACGAGCCCACCAGCATCAGTGCGGCCGGGATCAGCAGCCAGAAGCTCAGGTTGTTCATGCGCGCAAAGGCCATGTCGGGCGCGCCGATCTGCAGCGGGACCATCCAGTTGGCGAAGCCGACGAAGGCCGGCATGATCGCGCCGAAGACCATGATCAGCCCGTGCATCGTGGTCAACTGGTTGAACAGTTCGGGGTTCACATACTGCAAGCCCGGCTGGAACAGCTCGGCGCGGATGCCCAGCGCCAGCAGGCCGCCGATCATGAACATCGTGAACGAGAACAACAGGTACATCGTGCCGATGTCCTTGTGGTTGGTCGCGAACACCCAGCGGCGCCAGCCATAAGGCGCGTGGTGGGCGTGGTCGTCATGGCCGTGGGCGTGGCCGTGTGGGTCGAGAACTGCGCTCATGGGGCGATACCTTCTGCTAGCGATTCGGAATTACTTGCGCGCGGCGACAACATCGGCGGGCTGCACGATCTGCCCGGTCTTGTTCGACCACGAATTCTTGGTGTAGGTGATGACTGCTGCCAACTCGGTGTCCGAGAGCTGCTTCCAGGCCGGCATCGCGCCGTTGGCGGCGCCGTTGAGCAGCACCGCGATCTGCTTGCCTTTGTCGGCATCGAGCACGATGGCCGAGCCGTCGACCGGCTTGATCGGGCCCGCGCCCTTGCCGCTGGCCTGGTGACAGGCCGCGCAGTTGGCGCCGTAGACCTTTTCGCCGCGGGCGACCAGCTCATCGAGCTTCCACTCCTTCTTCGGGTCATCGGCCAGCGCGGCCATGGCCTTCTTCTTGCCAACGACCCAATCCGCATAGGCAGCCTGGCTCAGCACCTTGACATGGATCGGCATGTAGGCGTGTTCCTTGCCGCACAACTCGGCGCACTGGCCGTAGAAGTCGCCGGTCTTCTCGGCGCGGAACCAGGTGTCGCGCACGAAGCCGGGGATCGCGTCCTGCTTGACGCCCAAGGACGGCACCATCCAGGCATGGATCACGTCGTT
>JANOPR010000269.1:0-3035 GCA_031421955.1 Burkholderiales bacterium | reverse complement strand
CGGCGAAGACGATCGGCCGGGACGAGCTGCGTGGCCGGATGTGGCTGCTCAACGTCTGGGCCTCGTGGTGCGCCGCCTGCCGCGAGGAGCATCCACACTTGGTGGCCTTTGCCAAGACCAAGGCGATGCCGATCCTGGGCCTTAACTACAAGGACACGCGCAAGGACGGGCTGGGCTGGCTGGCCCGCTTCGGCGACCCGTACGACGCCTCGCTGTTCGACAACGATGGCCGCGTCGGCATCGACTTCGGCGTCTACGGCGTGCCCGAAACCTTCGTCATCGACAAGCAGGGCGTGATCCGCTTCAAGCAGATCGGCCCGATCACGCCGACGATCCTCCAGACCCGCGTCGTGCCGTTGCTGAAAGCTCTGAATGGTTAGGCGTCTGCTGTGGTTGCTGGTCGTGGCCGCGACGATGGCTGCGGGCGCCGCAATAGCCAAGGAAGCCGCGCCGGCGGTCGCCGACCCGGTGCTCGAGGCGCGCATGCAAGTCATCGCTTCCGAGTTGCGCTGCCTGGTGTGCCAGAACCAGACCATTGCCGATTCCACCTCCGGCCTGGCCGAAGATCTGCGGCGAGAAGTGCGCGAGCAGTTGAAGCGCGGCGTCTCCAACGAGCAGGTGGTGCAGTACATGACCGACCGCTATGGCGACTTCGTGCGCTACCGCCCGCCGTTCAAGGCCACCACGGCGCTACTCTGGATCGGCCCCGTCGCATTGCTCGTGCTCGGTCTGGGCGCGTTGGCGTTCGTCCTGCGGCGACGCTCGAAGCTCGCACCCGATCAATTCGAAGCCGATGAAGTCGACGGCCAGGTGCCTGACGAGGCAGACCCATCCCCAGCGCGAGATCCCAGGCCATGACCCTTTTTATCGTGATCGGCGCGCTGCTCGTCGCGCTGACCTTGGCAGCGTTGACACGCCCGCTATGGCGCGCCGCGCGGCCCGGCGCGACACCGCCGGTAAGCTCGGCGCTCGACGCCTTGCGCCAGCAGCTTGCGCAACTTACTGCGCTGAAGCAGTCGGGCGTGCTCGGCGACGCGGCCTATGACGAAGCGCGCCATGCGCTCGAGCGTCGCATCGCCGATGCCGTGGTCAATGCGCCGGCGCCCGCCGCCAGACCCGCACCCGCACCCGCGAACTCCAAGCCCCTGCTGCTCGGTCTGGGGGCGTTCGTCGTCGCGGTCACGATCGCAGGCTACCTTTGGATTGGCACGCCGCAGGCGTTGGACGCGGCCGTCGCTGCCGGCGGCGCCACGCCGACCGGTGCCGCGCCACCGATCACGGCCGCGCAGGTCGAGACCATGATAGAGAACCTGGCCGCGCGGCTGAAGGACAAGCCCGACGACGCCGATGGCTGGGCCATGCTCGGACGGGCCTACGCCATGCTCGGCCGCCACGAGCAGTCCGCGCCAGCCCTGAAGCAGGCCGTCGCGCTGCGCGGCGACAACGCGGTGCTACTGACCGACTATGCCGACGCACTGGCCATGGCCAATGGGCGCAATCTGGAGGGCGAACCCAGCCGCCTGATCGACAAGGCGCTGGCCATCGAACCGAACAACCTCAAGGCGCTGTCGCTGGCAGGCACGATCGCCTTCAACCGCAAGGATTTCCCGGGCGCGATTCGCCACTGGGAAAAGATGGTGCAACTCGATCCCAACAGCGAATTGGCGCAGCAGATTCAGGGCGGCATCGACGAAGCTCGCAGGCTCGCGGGTATTGCCTCACCGGCTGCAGGACAAACCGCTGCACTGTCACCCACGGCGCCCACAGCGCCCACAGCGTCGGTCTCGGTCAGCGGCACGGTGACGCTGGATGCGAAACTCGCCGCCAAGGCACGCCCCGACGACACCTTGTTCGTCTTCGCGCGCGCGGCCGAAGGCCCGCGCATGCCGCTGGCCATCCTGCGCAAGCAGGTCAAGGATCTGCCACTCACTTTCACGCTCGACGACAGCATGGCCATGACGCCTGCGGCGCGGCTGTCGTCAGCGTCGCGTGTCGTGATTGGCGCGCGCATCAGCGCCCGTGGCGACGCCACGCCGCAGCCCGGCGATCTGCAGGGCTTCTCTGCGCCGGTTGCGCCGGGCGCGGCCGGGCTGAAGGTGCAAATCACCGAGGTCGTCGCCGGCCCGTGAGCAGGGTCGCGCGCTGCGCATGGAGTACCTCGCCCTTTGTGCCCTTGTTCTGGTCGTTCTGTGGGTGCTCTACTGGCGCCGGCAGCGGCGCATTCAGCGCGAGCACGCGCATCAACTGCAGCAGTCGTTAGAAGCCGGGCTCGGCGAGACACCGTCGTTGCATCCGGTCGTTGATGCAGCGCGCTGTCTGGCATCGAGTTCCTGCGTCAAGGCGTGCCCCGAACAAGCCTTGGGCATCGTCGAGGGCACGGCGGTGCTGGTCAACGCTGCGGCCTGCATCGGCCACGGCGCCTGCGCGGCGGCGTGCCCGGTCGATGCAATCACGCTGGTGTTCGGCACCGAGAAGCGCGGCATTGACATTCCCGCGGTGACGCCGGAGTTCGAGTCGAACGTGCCGGGCCTGTTCATCGCCGGCAAGCTGGGTGGCATGGGCCTGATCCGCAAGGCCGCGAGCAGGGACGGCAGGCCATCGAATCACTGCGCAAGCGCAAGTCCTGGGCCGGCGCGGCACGCCGCGCAAGCTGGATGTGCCGGGCGAGGAATCGCCCAAGGGAGTGTACCGGCTGATCGATCCGAGCCAATACGCCGGGCAGTCCGTGCTCGTGGTCGGCGGCGGCGACAGTGCGTTGGAAGCCGCCATCGCCGTCGCCGAGCAGCCGGGAACCACCGTCACCTTGTCGTACCGCAGCGCAGCCTTCTCGCGCGTCAAGCAGAAGAATCGCCTCGCGGTCGCACAACGCTTGTCTGCCAGCGCTGGCGGCGAGAGTGGTGGGCCCTGAAGGATTCGAACCTTCGACCAACGGATTAAGAGTCCGCTGCTCTACCAACTGAGCTAAGGACCCGCTCGATGAAATCGAGTGGTGGGTTGTGCGGGACTCGAACCCACGACCAATAGATTAAAAGTCT
>JANOPR010000268.1:0-3286 GCA_031421955.1 Burkholderiales bacterium | reverse complement strand
GCGCTGCATTCGTTGAAGGGCCTGCCCAACGTGATCGACATCCGCAACGTCGGACTGGTCGGTGGCGTCGAGCTGAGCGCCAGGCCGGGCGAGCCGGGCAAGCGCGCCTTCGACATCTTCCTCGACTGCTGGGAACAGGGCCTGTTGCTGCGCACCACCGGCGACATCGTCGCCCTGTCGCCGCCGCTGATCATCGAGAAACCGCAGATCGATCGCCTCGTCGACGGGCTCGCCGCAGCGATCAAGCGCTGCGCCTGAAACGCGACCCGCACTCACCAAAGGACACTGCCTAGCGCCTACCTATGCCGCTGCTCGACACCGACCGCGACCTGACGCGTCACTCGTATTACGCCGCCACGGCCGCGCGCCCGCCAAGCGCTGCGGCCCTGCAGGGGGACGAGGGTGTCTGCGATGTGGCCGTCGTCGGCGGTGGCCTGGCCGGTTTGTCGGCGGCGATCGAATTGCGCGAGCGCGGGTTCGATACCGTGCTGCTCGAAGCCAGGCAGGTCGGCTGGGGGGCCAGCGGACGCAATGGCGGCCAGGCCATCCACGGGCTGGCGTGCGACCAGACGAGCATCGAAGACCAACTCGGCCAGGAGCAGGCCAGGCAGGTGTTTCAGATGTCGATCGAGGCGCTCGACCTGATCCGGCAGCGCTGTGCGCAGTTCGCCATCGACTCCGACTGGCGCGACGGCTACCTGGGCGTGGCGACCAATGCACGCAAGGCGCAGGCATTGCGCGCCTATGCCGACAGGCTGGCCGCGCACTACGACTACCCGCTGCGCTGGATCGACGCGCCGGACCTGGCGCAGTGGATCGCCAGTCCGCGCTACGTGGCCGCCGTGCATGACCCGCGCTCGGGTCACCTGCACCCCCTGAAGTACTGTCTGGGCCTGGCGCGCGCGGCCGCGGGCCTGGGCGTGCGCCTGTTCGAGCAGACCACCGTCACGCGCATCGAGCGCGCTCGTGACAGCGTCACGCTGCACACCGCCGCGGGCGCGACGCTGCGGGCTCGCCAGTTGCTGCTGGCGGGCAATGTCTACCTGCAGGAACTCGCTCCCGGCGTGGCGCCGCAACTGGCCGCGCGCATCATGCCGGTCGGCACCTACATCGTCTGCACCAAGGCCCTGCCGGCGACGCTGGCCGATGGCCTGATCCCGTGCGGCGCCGCGGTCTGCGACAACAACTTCGAGCTCGACTACTTCCGCACCACGGTCGACCACCGCGTGTTGTACGGCGGGCGCGTCAGCTACAGCACGGTCACGCCGGCGCACCTGGCGCAGTCGATGCAACGGCGCATGGCGGCCACGTTCCCGCAACTGCGCGAGGTCGAGGTCGAGTACGCCTGGGGCGGCTTCGTCGACATCTCGATGAACCGGGCGCCCGACTTCGGTCGCCTGCCTGCTTTGGGCGATCAGGTCTATTACCTGCAAGGCTTCTCCGGCCACGGCCTGGCGCTGACCGGCATGGCCGGCAAGCTGGTGGCCGAGGCCATGGCCGGCGACGCCTCGCGCTTCGATACGTTCGCGCGCCTGAAGCACCGCTCGTTCCCCGGCGGCCGGGCGCTGCGCACGCCTGCGCTGATACTCGGCATGGCCTACTACCGCCTGAAAGACATGTTGTGAGTGGCCTTGGCAAACCCGTCGTGCTGGTGAGCGCCTGCAACCGCCTGCTCGGTCAGCATGTCTACCACATCGCCGGCAAGAAGTACGTCGACGCTGTGCGGCTGGCCGGCTGCCAGCCGCTGGTGGTGTCGAGCGCCGAGCCGAGCGAGTTCGACGCGCTGCTCGACCTGGCCGACGGCCTGCTGCTGACGGGCTCGCCGTCCAACGTGCACCCCGACCATTTCTCGCAAGCGGTGCAAGACGCGACCTTGCCGCTCGACGCCGTGCGCGACGCCTGGACCTTGGCGCTGATTCCGAAGGCGCTGGCGCGTGGCGTACCGTTGCTGGGCATCTGTCGCGGCGCGCAGGAGTTCAATGTGGCGCTCGGCGGCAGCTTGCATCAGGCCGTGCACGAGGTGCCCGGCCACGACGATCACCGCGATGACGATGCCGACCCGGTCGAGGTGCAATATGGTCTGGCGCACAGCGTCGCAATCGAGCCCGGCGGCGTGTTGGCGCAGCTGCTCGAGCGGCCGCAGTTCGACGTCAATTCACTGCATGGCCAGGCCGTCAACCGGCTTGGCCAGGGGCTGCTTGTCGAAGCCCGCGCGCCCGACGGCGTGATCGAGGCCTTCTCCAAGCCCGATGCGCCGGCCTTCAACCTTGGCCTGCAGTGGCATGTCGAGTGGCAGGCCGCGCAGAACCCCATATCGATGCAGATCCTCAAGGCCTTTGGCGCAGCATGCTCGGCACGCCACAGCCAAAGACAACTCACCAGGTGACCCCATGGTCTTGCGCTCCAACTCCACCTTCGCCGAACTCGAGAACTGGCTCAACGAGCGCCGCGTCACTGAGATCGAGTGCCTGGTGCCCGACCTCACCGGCGTGGCCCGCGGCAAGATCCTGCCGCGCGAGAAGTTCACCGAAGACCGCGGCATGCGCCTGCCCGAAGCCGTGGTGGCGATGGGCGTGACCGGCGAGTTCCCCGAAGAGGGCCCGTATTACGACGTCATCAGCCCGAACGACCGCGACATGCACCTGCAGCCCGACCCGAGCACGGTGCGCATCGTGCCGTGGGCCGTGGACCCGACTGCGCAGGTGATCCACGACTGCTTCGACAAGGACGGCAAGCTGGTGCCCTTTGCGCCGCGCTCGGTGCTGCGACGGGTCTGCGACTTGTTCGATGCCGAGGGTTTGTCGCCGGTGGTCGCGCCCGAACTCGAGTTCTACCTCGTTGCGCGCAACACCGATCCTGACATCCCGCTCAAGCCGCCAATCGGCCGCAGCGGCCGCGCCGAAACCTCGCGACAGTCGTACTCCATCGATGCAGTGAACGAGTTCGACCCGCTGTTCGAGGACGTGTACGACTACTGCGAAAAGATGGAGCTGAACGTCGACACCCTGATCCACGAGGCCGGCGCCGGCCAGATGGAGATCAACTTCTTCCACGACCACCCGCTGGGCCTGGCTGACGAAGTGTTTTTCTTCAAGCGCACGCTGCGCGAAGCGGCGATGCGCCATGACATGTTCGCCACCTTCATGGCCAAGCCGATTGCGGGCGAGCCCGGCAGCGCGATGCACGTGCACCAGAGCGTGCTGGCCAAGGCCACCGGACTGAACATCTTCAGCCACGAAGACGGCACGCCGACCCAGGAGTTCTTCTGGTACATCGGCGGCCTGCA
>JANOPR010000267.1:0-6564 GCA_031421955.1 Burkholderiales bacterium | reverse complement strand
CGACCCCGCCGGGCTCTGGCGAAGGCGCAGCCGCTATGCTGAGCCCGGTGATCCCACCCTTGACCTGGTAGCGTGATGGCGCGTCGATCGCGCCGTCCCAGCGTGCACTCAAGCCTCTGACCTGACCGGTTGGCGCCAGCTCGGCCAGCAGTTTCGCCATGGGCGCACCGATCGGCACGCGCGCTGCCATTTTCGCCATCACCTCGAGCTCGAAGTGGTCGGCACTGAATTCGCCGCCGATCCAGGCAGTGCCCTCGGGCGAGCCGCCTGTCTGCCGGCGCAACGCCAGCCCGAGGTTGCTGCGCGGCCAGACGACGCCTTCGACGGTGGCGAACGTCAAGCGGTCTGCGGCCAGCTTGAACTCGTCGCCGGTGTTCTCGGCACTGAATCGCCCTTCCAACTGCTCGATCACCAAGGGCTGCGCGTCCTGCGCCAGCCTCATGCTAACCGCGCGCAGCGCCAAGTCGACTGTCGCCGCCTGCGGTTGACCTTGCCGCACGTCGACCCAGGCGCGCACGGCACCTTCGCCCTGCGTGAGTTCGAATGGCAGCGTGACGTAGCGCCGCAGCTCGCCAACGTCGGTGCGCGGCAGCGCTGCGTGCAAGGTGCCGTTCCAGCGCCGCCAATCGCCACTGGCGTCGAGCAGCGATTGAGTGAATCGGCCCTGCAACGAGAAGCGTTCGCCCCAACCAGCCGGCGGTGTGGCATCGAGGCGAATGTCGTGGCGGCGCAGGCCATTGCGCGACACCAGATCGACGTTCTCGAGTTCGAGCGCAGGTGCAGCGCGCTGTTCGTCGATCCAGCGCAGGCGGCCGTTGCGGATCACGATCTCGCGCTGCGAGAAGAGCCAGTCGATCGCAGCACTGTTGGCAGCTGCACCGCTGGGCGCAATCTCGATGCCAGCGACGAAGAAGCGACCGTCACGGTCACGGCGCAACTCGAGCGCCGCCCCGTCGATGTGCAGCTGTTCCAGACGCAACTCGAAGGCCAGCAGCGAATGCGCCGACAACGCGGCGCTGACCTTGGGCAGACGCAATGCTTCGCGGTGCTGCGAGTCCTTGAGCACCACGTCGCTCAGCTCCAGCGCAGGTACCCAGCCGCTGGAGCGCACGCGGATGGCGCCGATCGACACGGGCACGCCCAGCGCCTGGGTGGCCCGCTCTTCGATCTGCGGGCGCCACTGCTCGATGCGAGGCAGAATGCCCCAATGCAGCGTCAGCCATGCCATGAGCAGCAAGCTCCAGGCGCCCACCAGCAAGCCCACTGCAATGCGCCATGACCAACGCAGCGCAGGGTGCCGCCGCCGGTCGATGACGGCGGCTACAGGAGGATTGGACGGCGCGGTGGACACAATGGGCGTGATGGGTGGCAAGGCAGCCGGCGCTGATTGGCTGCGCGACAGGCGCCGGCACCCACTGAAACGACTGAGCGCGCCAACGTGCCGACAGCGCTGCGGCGCGCGCCGGGCCGAACCAATCTAGCACAGGGTCGTTGACCGAACACCAAGACGCACCATGGGTTCACCCGCCCCCTCGACGCCCACCGCACTCGCCGCGGCTGACCACAGCCGGTTTGTGCAGCGCGTGCGCCGCCGCCTGGGGCTGGAGTTGGCGCTGCTGGCGCCCGGGCTGCCTGACGCCGACGCGATCACAGCCTTGGTCGCCCGGCTACAGGGCGGGGACCGCAGCTTGCCCGCGGCCCTGAGAGTCGCACGGCAGTTGGTGCTCGAACGCCTGGCCGTGCTCGACATCGAGCAGGGCGCATCGCTGGAGGATGTCACGGCGACCATGACCGCACTGGCGGAGGCGACGCTGGAAATCGCGCTGGCGCAGGCGCAGGCCGACGTAGATGCACGGCATGGAGCGCCGCGCGCAGCCAACGGCCAGCGCATCGAGTTCTGGATCGTGGGCATGGGCAAGCTCGGCGCGCGGGAACTGAACGTGTCGTCAGACATCGACCTGATCTACGTCTATGAAGAGGACGGCCAGACGGACGGCGCCGCGGAAATCTCGGCCCATGAGTACTTCAGCAAGGTGGCCCGAAACCTGTTTGCGCTGATTGGTGAGACCACCGACGATGGCTTTGTCTTTCGCGTCGACCTGGCACTGCGGCCGAACGGCAACTCCGGCCCACCGGTCGTCAGCCTGGCGATGCTGGAGGAGTACTTGCAAGTCCAGGGCCGTGAGTGGGAACGATTCGCCTGGCTGAAGAGCCGTGTGGTGGCGCCGCGCGCGGCCGTCAGCAGCGGCCGCGCCCTGGCACTGCGCTCGCTCGTCGCCCCCTTTGTCTACCGCCGCTACCTTGACTATGGCGTCTTCGAGGGCCTGCGCCAGCTGCACGCCAAGGTTCGCGAGGAAGCCCAGCGCCGGGCTGCGGGACGGCCCGATCGAAGCATCGATGTCAAGCTGTCGCGAGGCGGGATCCGCGAAATCGAGTTCATCGTGCAGTTGCTGCTGGTGGTCCGTGGCGGGCAGTTTCCGGAGATGCGCACACGCTCGACCTTGCGCGCGCTGCAACGCCTGACGACGCGAGGGTTGATGAAACCCGCCGCCGCTGACGCGCTGGCCGACGCCTACACATTCCTGCGCCGCCTCGAGCACCGCATCCAGTACCTCGATGACCGCCAGACCCACCTGCTTCCGGAGGCCGATGCCGATCTGGCGTGGATCGCGCAATCGATGGGACTGACCTGCAGCGCCGACGCCTGCGAATTGCTGGACCACCTGGGTCAGGTGCGAGAGTTGGTGGCCACGGAATTCGATGCACTGTTGCACGACGGCCGTGAGCCGCAGGCACCTAACGGCGCCAAGGGATCCTGCAAGACCTGCGGCTCTGAGTCGCTGCTGATCGATGACGAGACCTTTCTCGAGCGCCTGCCTGCCGAGCTGGCCGCGCGCGCGCGTGCCTGGGCGGCGCAGCCTCGCGTGCACTCGCTGCGAGACAAGAGCAAGCAACGGCTGGCGCGTCTGGTGCAACGTGCCGCGGACTGCATCGCGGCCGAGCGCTGCAGCAGCGACGCGGCCCTGCGCTTTATCGACTGGATGGAGCCGCTGCTGCGCCGAGAGAGCTACCTGGCACTGCTGGTCGAGCGTCCCGAGGTTCAGGAGCGCCTGTTGGGCCTGCTGGGTTTGGCGCGCTGGCCGATGCGTTACCTGATGCAGCACCCGGGCGTGATCGACGAGCTGGCCGATGCACGTCTGCTGCGTGGGCGCTTTGACCGCGCCGCGTTCATTGCCGAAATGGAGGAGCGGCACGCCGCCTGGCACCGGTCGGGCGAAGCCAGCGAGGAGGCGCTGCTCGATACCTTGCGCCGCGCCCATCATGCCGAGGTGTTTCGCACCCTGGTGCGCGACGTCGAGCGCGAGATCACGGTCGAGCAGGTGGCGGACGATCTGTCCGCCCTTGCCGACGCAGTACTCGAGTGCACGCTGCGCTGGGCCTGGGCGCACCTGCGTCAGCGACACCGGGACGCACCGCAGGTCGCCGTCATCGCCTACGGCAAGTTGGGCGGCAAGGAGTTGGGCTACGGCAGCGACCTCGACGTGGTCTTCCTGTTCGACGATCAAGACGAGCCCGACACCGACAAGGTGGTCGCGATCTACGCCGCCTTTGTGCGCAAGCTGATCACTTGGCTGACGTTGCGCACCGCCGCCGGCGAGTTGTTCGACATCGACACGGCATTACGCCCGAACGGCAACTCCGGCCTGCTGGTGACGTCGGTCTCGGCCTTCGAACAGTACCAGCGCGGCCGCGGCAGCAACACCGCCTGGACTTGGGAACACCAGGCCCTGACGCGGGCGCGCTGCTGCGCGGGCCTGCCGGCGCTGGCCGAACGCTTCGAGCGTGTGCGTCGCGAGTTGCTGGCCGCGACACGCGACCATGCCGCGCTGCGCCAGGAGGTGCAGTCGATGCGCGACAAGGTGCGTGCGGCGCGGCCCGTAAAGCCCGGGCTGTTCGATGTCAAGCACAGTGCGGGCGGCATGATGGACGCCGAGTTCGCCGTGCAATTCCTGGTGCTGGCGCATGCCGCGACGCACGCCGAGCTACTGGACAACGTGGGCAACATTGCCTTGCTGCAGCGGGCGCAGGCCTGCGGGCTCCTGCCCGCGCCGGTCGGCGATGCTGCCGCAAATGCCTACCGTGAGCTGCGCCGTGCCCAGCACCGGGCGCGGCTCGACGAGCGGCCGACCCAGTTCCCCGCCGCGACACTGGCGGCCGAACGCGATGCCGTGCTCGCGCTGTGGAATTGCGTTTTCGCGGCCTGACCGGTCATGGCGCTCGCACCGCCTCCGGCGCCGAGTGCATGGGCCGCGCTTGCGGCCGGTCTGGCACTGGGGGCGGTTGCCTTGTGGACCACGCCTGGCACAGCCATCGACTGGCAACCCCGCCTCGCCCTCGCAGAGCCCTGGCGGATCTGGAGCGCCGCATTCACGCACCTGAGTCTGCTGCATTTGCAGGCCAACCTGCTCGGTTGCGCCGCGGTAGCGGCTTTCGGCGTGGCGGCGCGCCTGCCCCGCCACGCCACGTGGGCCTGGCTGGCCGCATGGCCGCTGACGCATGCGGTCCTGATCCTGCAGCCGCTGCTGAACCACTACAGCGGCCTGTCGGGCGTATTACATGCCGGTGTCGCCGTCGGCGCGCTGCACCTCGTCTGGCGCGAGCGCGGCCGGCGCCAGGCGATCGGCGCGGCCGTGCTGGCCGGCCTGGCGCTCAAGCTGTGGCTCGAGACGCCTTGGGCCGGACCCACTCAAGCGGCCCTCGGCTGGGACATCCCGATCGCGCCGCTGGGCCACCTCAGCGGTACGCTCAGCGGATTGGTGTGCGGCGCGGTTGCGCAGCGGCTGGCGGCGCGTCGGGCGGAATCGCCGGCATGCTCTTGACTAATCAGTGAGAGGAGCAACGATGACGATCACCCTGTACGGTTTCAGCCTGTCGAACTACGTCAACAAGGTCAAGCTGGTGCTGCTGGAGAAAGGCCTGCCGTTCGCCGAGGAGCGCATTGCGCCGAGTTACAAACCTGAAGACATGCTGGCCGCCTCACCCCTGGGCAAGGTGCCATTCATCCGTACCGCGCAGGGCACATTGTGCGAGAGCGCAGCGATCGTCGAGTACCTCGAAGCCCTGGCGCCAACGCCGGCGTTGCTGCCGGCCGACCCCTGGGCAGCAGCCAAGGTGCGCGAGTTGGCCCTGTTCATCGACCTGCACCTGGAACTGGTGGCACGCGAGCTGTATCCGCAGGCCTTCTTCCGTGGCAGCGTCAGCGACGCGCAACAGGCCCGAGTGCGCAAGCTGCTCGAAAAGAATGTGGCCGGATTCAAACGGCTGGCAAGATTTGCGCCGTATGTCGCCGGGGATACCTTCACCGTAGCCGACTGCGGCGCCTATGTGTCGCTGCCCCTGGTGGCGTTGGCAAGCAAGGCGGTCTACGGCGAAGACCTGCTCGCAGCGCAGGGCATCGACTGGAAGGGATATGTCAAGTTGATCGCGCAACGCCCGTCTGCACAGCGAGTGGACGCCGATCGCAAGGCAGACCAAGAGCGGTCATTGGCGGTGGCGCGCCCCAAATCGTGAACGCGCGGCGGAACTTTGTGCCGCCCGGGTGATCCATGCCGGCACATGGTTTTCATTGCCGCGCGGTCTTCCAGTTGATCTGGCCGCAATCCCAGAGCGTTTCTCCTCCTCCTCCCTCCCTCCTTCGCTCTGGGGCACCGCGCAGCAATCTTTACAGCCTGGGGTGCCGCTCGCCGCGGCCCCCTGCCGTTCGATCGGGCAGTGGCTGCGTCAGGAGGCAGATCCGCCGCGTCTAGCGCTGGCCTTCGGTGAGCGTGTCCAGCTGGAAGCGGCCGCTCTTGTCGACAAGCCAGATCTCCGTGTACTTCACCGCGCCCATCTTCTGGGGAGCCGGGAATGGGCTGGCCTTCTTGATCATTTCCACGGCCCACGGCCCGACCTCGGACGCGGCGGGCTGGCGGACCACGCGCACGCTGCGCACAGCGCCCTGGGCGTCGATCTCAGTTTCGATGATCGCGATGCCATACAGCAGCGGCGGCATCATTCCCTTGTGAATGTGGCTGCCATAGGCGGCATACAAGTGCCGTGCGCCATCGTTGCGGTATTCGAGCGGCGTTTCCGCGCTCGAGGGGCGCTTGAATGCGCCGGCGACGGCCGGCGTCGTCTTGAACTGCGCTGCCGCTGGCGTCGACGCCAGCAGCCCCGCCAGGACCAGCCCGCCCCGAGATGCAATGAGGTGACTTTTCATAGCGGCCAGTCTAGGCGTGAGCCCGTCGATACAGGCGTGTGCTTCCACACGCCAGCGTGGGATTTCGTTTCGTTACTCGCTGGCCGCGCTCAACGCAGCCAGCCCTTGCGCCGGAAATACAGGATCGGCGCGGCCACGGAGGCGAGCATCAATGCCAGCGCGTAGGCGTAGCCATAGTTCCAGTCGAGCTCAGGCATGTGACGGAAGTTCATGCCGTACAGGCTTGCGATCATGGTCGGCGGCAGCAGCGCCACGCTGGCCACCGAGAAGATCTTGATGATCTTGTTCTGGTTGATGTTGATGAA
>JANOPR010000266.1:0-4926 GCA_031421955.1 Burkholderiales bacterium | reverse complement strand
CGTTCGTGTCTATCGTGTCGTTGGCTTTGAAGGACATGCCATGGTTTGCTTTCCCTCCCGCATGCGTACGTGCATGGCGCTGGCCGCGCTGTGCGTGCCGGCCTTGGGCCATGCCGGCCTGAGCCTGATTGAGGCCACGCGCATCGCGCGCGAGCAGGCGCCGTCGCTGGCCGCGCAACAGCACGCGCTGGCCGGCGCCCAGGCCGTGCAGCCGGCGGCGGCCACGCTGCCCGATCCGCGCCTCACGCTGGGCGTGGAGAACCTGCCCGTCAGCGGTGCCGACCGCTTCAGCCTGACGCGCGACTTCATGACGATGCAGCGCATCGGCGTGATGCAGGAGGTGCCGAACCGCGCCAAACGCGAGGCGCGCGCCGCCGGGGCGCGGGCCCGCGTCGAGCGCGAGCGGGCAAACTTGGCGGTGGCCCAGCTCACGGTGCAGCGCGAGGCGGCGCTGGCCTGGCTCGGCGTGCATTTCGCCGAGCGCCGCGCAGCGCAACTCGATGAACTCGAGCGCGAGAACCGTGTCCTGCAAGACACGCTGGACGCGCGCATCGCCTCGGGCAAGGCCATGCCGGCCGAGCACACGATGGCGCGCCAAGAGGCGCTGGCGCTGGCCGACCGCCGCGACGACGCGGTGCGCGACGTGGCCAAGGCGCGCGCGGCATTGCGCCGCTGGGTCGGTGCGCGCGCCGACGAGGCGCTCGAGGGCGTGGCACCCGCACCAGCCTTGCAGGCCGACGCCGTGCGCGCCGGTCTGCACCGCCACGCCGAGATCGCACCCTATGCCGCGATGCAGGCCATGGCCCAGGCCGAAGTCAGCGAAGCCAGTGCCGAGCGGCGCGGCGACTGGGCCTGGGAAGTGGCCTACAGCCGGCGCGGCGCGCAGTACGGCGACATGGTCTCGTTCCAGTTCAGCCTGGACCTGCCGTGGCAGCAAGGGCAGCGCCAACAGCCGCAGATCCTGGCCAGGCAGAAGGAAGTCCTGCGCGTCCAGGCCGAGCGCGAAGAGACCCTGCGCCGGCACGGCGAAGAACTCGACACCCAGCTCGCCGAACTGCAGGCACTGGACGCGCAACGGGCGCGCCTGCTGGCCAGCGGCCAGCCGCTGGCGGCCGAGCGCGTGGCCCTCGCGATGGCCAGCTACCAGGCCGGCCGTGGCGATCTGGCCGCCGTGCTGACAGCGCGCCGCGAGGCGGTCGAAACCCGGCTGCGGCTGATCGATCTCGACGCCCAGCGCGCAGCCCTTCAAGTGCGCCTGACCACCCTGATAGCGGAGCAATGAGATGACTGCACAAGCCAAACGAATCGCCTTCGCACTCGGTGTCCTGGCTGCAGGCATCGCCCTCGGCTGGGGCATCGCGTCCTGGCGCAGCAGCGCGCAGCACGGCGCCGTCGGCGTCGTGGCGCAAGCGCCCGCCGCATCGGCACCGAGTGAGCGCAAGGTGCTGTACTGGTACGACCCGATGTCGCCGACGCAGAAGTTCGACAAGCCCGGCAAGTCACCGTTCATGGACATGCAGCTGGTGCCGCGCTACGCCGAGGAAGGCGAAGCCGCGGCCGGCAGCGGCCCCGGGCTGGCCGTATCGACACAAGCCCAACAGGCGCTCGGGCTGCGGTTGGTGACGGTTGAGACGCGCGCGATCGGCGCGGTGGTCGAGGCCGTCGGCACGGTGCAGTTGAACGAGCGCGACATCAGCATCGTGCAGGCGCGCACGGCAGGGTTCGTCGAGCGCGTCTATGCGCGCGCACCGGGCGACGTGGTGGCGGCCGGCGCGCCGCTGGTCGATGTGCTCAATCCGGAGTGGCTCGGTGCGCAGCAGGAGTACCTGGCGGTGAAGGCCGTCGGTGATGCCGCGCTGGCACAGGCCGCGCGCCAGCGCCTGCTGCTGCTGGGCATGCCGCAGGCGATGGTCGATCGCATCGAGCGCAGCGGCCAGGCGGTGGCCGTGCAGACCATCACGGCCCCGGCCGGCGGCGTCATCAGTGAGCTGATGGTGCGCGCGGGCATGACCGTGGCGCCGGGCATGACGCTGGCCCGCATCAACGGCCTGGGCACGGTGTGGCTCGAAGCCGCGCTGCCCGAAGTGCAGGCCGCGGCGATCCTGCCCGGGCAGGCGGTCGAGGCGCGCTTTGCGGCGCTGCCGGGTGAGGTGGTCAAGGGGCGGGTCGCGGCGATCCTGCCGGAGGGCAACCGCGAGTCGCGCACGCTGCGCGTGCGCATCGAGTTGCCCAACCCGGGGCAGCGGCTGAAGGCCGGCCTGTTTGCGCAGGTCAGCCTGCGCGGGCCGCAACGCGAGGCGCTGGTGCTGCCGGCCGAGGCCGTGATCCGCACGGGCAAGCGCAGCCTGGTGTACCTGTCGGAGCAGCCGGGGCGCTTCCGGCCGGTCGAGGTCGAGGTCGGCGAACAGGTCGATGACCGCATCGTCATCCGCAGCGGCTTGTCGGCGGGGCAGCAGGTCGTGGCCTCGGGCCAGTTCCTGCTCGACTCGGAAGCGAGCTTGCAGGGCGTGCTGGCGCGCGCAGCCGCGCCTGCTGCTTCCGCTGCCCCTGCTGCGCCCGCCGCACCGGCCGCCGTCGGGGCGGCCCGCGCCGCGCCCGCGCTGGCCGAGGCACACCGCGGCCGAGGCGTGGTGGTCGCAGTCAATGGCGACATGCTCACGCTGTCGCACGAGGCCATCGCGTCGTTGCAGTGGCCGGCGATGACGATGCCGTTCAAGCTCGCGGACCGCCAACTCGCGCAGGGCCTGGCCAAGGGTCAGACCATCGAGTTCGGGCTGGCCAAGCAGGGCGAGGGCTATGTCCTCACCCGCATCGGAGCGGCCCGATGATCGCCCGACTGATCCGCTGGTCGGTGCTCAACCGCTTCCTGGTCCTGCTGGCCACGATGATGCTCGGCGTGTGGGGCGTCATCAGCCTGCGCAGCACGTCAATCGACGCGCTGCCCGACCTGTCGGACGTGCAGGTCATCATCCGCACCAGCTTTCCCGGCCAGGCGCCGCAGATCGTCGAGAACCAGGTGACCTATCCGCTGGCCACGACGATGATGTCGGTGCCCGGTGCGAAGACGGTGCGCGGTTTTTCCTTCTTCGGCGACAGCTTCGTCTACGTGCTGTTCGACGACGGCACCGACCTGTACTGGGCCCGCTCGCGCGTTCTCGAATACATGAACCAGGTGCAGGGCCGGCTGCCGGCGAGTGCGAAAACGTCGCTCGGCCCCGACGCCACGGGCGTGGGCTGGATCTTCCAGTACGCGCTGGTCGATCGCAGCGGCCGCAACGACCTGTCGCAACTGCGCACGCTGCAAGACTGGTTCCTCAAGTACGAGTTGAAGAGCCTGGCCAACGTGGCCGAGGTGGCCAGCGTCGGCGGCATGGTGCGGCAGTACCAGGTGGTGCTCGACCCGACCAAGCTGGCGGCCTACGGCGTGACCTACGCGCAAGTGCGCGAGGCGCTGATGGCCGGCAACCAGGAAACCGGCGGCTCGGTGCTGGAGCTGGCCGAAGTCGAGTACATGGTGCGCGCCAGCGGCTACCTGAAGTCGCTGGCCGACTTTCGCGCGATCCCGCTGTCGGCCAAGGGCGGCATTCCGGTGCGCCTGGGTGACGTGGCCACGGTGCAGGTCGGCCCCGAGATGCGCCGCGGCATCGCCGAACTCGACGGTGAGGGCGAAGTCGCCGGCGGCATCGTGGTGCTGCGTTCGGGCAAGAACGCGCAGGCCACGATCGCGGCCGTGAAGGCCAAGCTCGCCGAGCTGCAAAAAAGCCTGCCGCAGGGCGTGGAGATCGTCACCACCTACGACCGCAGCGCGCTGATCGAGCGCGCGGTGCAGAACCTGTCGTACAAGCTGCTCGAAGAGTTCCTCGTCGTCGCCGCCGTCTGCGTGGTCTTCCTGTGGCACCTGCGCTCGGCCCTGGTGGCCATCATCGCGCTGCCGCTCGGTGTGCTGATCGCGTTCCTGGTGATGCGCTACCAGGGCATCAACGCCAACATCATGTCGCTGGGCGGCATTGCGATCGCCATCGGCGCGATGGTCGATGCCGCGGTGGTGATGATCGAGAACGCGCACAAGAAGATCGAGGCCTGGCAGCACGCGAACCCGGGCGGCAAGCTCGAAGGCGAGGAGCGCTGGCAGGTGATGACGCAGGCGGCCGAGGAAGTCGGCCCGGCGCTGTTCTTCTCGCTCCTGATCATCACGCTGTCTTTCATCCCGGTCTTCACGCTCGAAGCGCAGGAGGGGCGCCTCTTTGGCCCGCTGGCCTTCACCAAGACCTATGCGATGGCGGCCGCTGCCGGCCTGTCGGTGACGCTGATCCCGGTGCTGATGGGCTACTGGATCCGCGGCCGCATTCCCGACGAGCGGAAGAACCCGATCACGCGCGGCTTGATCGCCGTCTACCGGCCGGCACTGGAGTGGGTGCTGCGTTGGCCCAAGGCGACGCTGGGCGTCGCCGTGCTCGTGCTGGCCACCACGGCCTGGCCGCTCTCGCAACTCGGCGGCGAGTTCCTGCCCAAGCTCGACGAAGGTGACCTGCTCTACATGCCCTCGGCCCTGCCGGGCCTCTCGGCACAGAAGGCCAGCGAGCTGCTGCAACTCACCAACCGCATGATCAAGACGGTGCCCGAAGTCGCGCGCGTGTTCGGCAAGGCCGGCCGCGCCGAAACCGCCACCGACCCGGCGCCGCTGGAGATGTTCGAGACCACCATCCAGTTGAAGCCGCGCGAGCAATGGCGCGCCGGCATGACGCCCGACAAACTGGTCGAGGAACTCGACCGTGCGGTCAAGGTGCCGGGGCTGTCGAACATCTGGGTGCCTCCCATCCGCAACCGCATCGACATGCTGGCGACCGGCATCAAGAGCCCCATCGGCGTCAAAGTGACGGGCGGCGAACTGGCCGCGATTGACCGCGTGGCCGCTCGCATCGAGCA
>JANOPR010000265.1:0-2478 GCA_031421955.1 Burkholderiales bacterium | reverse complement strand
GCCCCAAGGACGGCCTGCGCCCCCTCGGGGGGCAGCGAACGAATGTGAGCTTGGGGGTTCATGGTTTCTCCGGCGTCGAATCAGTTGAAGATGTCTTCGACCGACTTGCCGCGCTTGGCCGCCACTGCCGCCGGCGTGGTGGAGTTGTTCAGTGCGTCCAGGGTGGCGCGCACCATGTTGTACGGATTGCTCGAGCCCAGGCTCTTGGCGACGATGTCGGTCACGCCCAGGACTTCGAACACGGCGCGCATCGGGCCGCCGGCGATGATGCCGGTGCCGGGGACGGCTGGCGCCATCAGCACCTTGGCCGCGCCGTGCTCGCCGCGCACGTTGTGGTAGATCGTGCCGTTCTTGAGGGCGATCTTCTTCAGGTTGCGGCGCGCGGACTCCATCGCCTTTTGCACGGCGACCGGCACTTCCTTGGCCTTGCCTTTGCCCATGCCGACGCGGCCATCGCCGTCACCGACAACGGTCAGCGCCGCGAAGCTCAATGTGCGGCCGCCCTTGACCACTTTGGTGACGCGGTTTACCGCGATCATCTTTTCCTTGAGACCGTCGTCGTTGGCCTCGGTCTGAGCGCGGGGTTGAAATTTAGCCATTGCTCTAATCCTCTATTGCGTCAGAACTGCAGGCCGGCTTCGCGCGCCGCCTCGGCCAGCGCCTTGACGCGGCCGTGGTATGCGAAACCAGAGCGGTCGAACGCGACCTTGTCGATACCGGCAGCCTTGGCCTTCTCGGCGATGCGCTTGCCAACGATGGCGGCGGCGGCGGCGTTGCCGCCCTTGGCTGCGCCACCCAACTCGGTGCGCACTTCCTTCTCTGCCGTCGACGCGCTGGCCAGCACCTTTGTGCCGTCGTCGGAAATGACGTTGGCGTAGATGTGCAGGTTGCTGCGGAACACCATCAAGCGCGCAACGCGCTGCGTAGCAATGCGTGCGCGCGTCTGGCGCGAGCGGCGGATGCGTTGATCCTTCTTGTTGATCGTCATGTCGCCGCTCCTTACTTCTTCTTGGTCTCTTTGAGGACCACACGTTCATCCGAATACCGGATGCCCTTGCCCTTGTAGGGCTCAGGCGGGCGGATCGCGCGAACTTCGGCGGCGATCTGGCCCACCACCTGGCGATCGGCACCCTTGATGATGATCTCGGTCTGGGTCGGGCACGCTACCGTGATACCGGCAGGCATGTCCTTCACCACGGGGTGCGAAAAACCAATCTGGAGGTTCAGCTTCGCGCCCTGTGCCTGGGCACGAAAGCCCACGCCCACCAGGTTCAGCTTGCGTTCGAAGCCCTTGGCAACACCGCTGACCATGTTGGCCACCAGCGCGCGCATCGTGCCGCTCATGGCATCGGCCTCGGTGCTGTCATTGGCGGCGGTGAAGCTCAGCTTCCCGGCGTCGTTCTTGACGGTCACGAGCACATTGCCCTTGCGGGTCAGGGTGCCCAGGGCGCCCTTGACGCTGATCTGATCAGCCGTGATCGACACGTCCACGCCTTGCGGGACGGCGATCGGCATTTTTCCTACGCGCGACATCGCTCTGTTCCTTCCTTAGGCCACGTAGCAAAGGACTTCGCCGCCGATTCCGGAAGCGCGCGCCTTGCGATCGGTCATCACGCCCTGCGGCGTGGTCACGATGGCCACACCCAGGCCGTTCTGCACCTGGGGTATCGAGTGTCGCCCCTTGTAGACGCGCAGGCCAGGACGGCTGACGCGCTCGATGCGCTCGATCACCGGGCGACCGGCGTAGTATTTCAGCGCGATTTCGAGTTCAGCCTTGGCATCACCCTTGATGGCGAAGCCATCGATATAGCCCTCGTCCTTCAGCACCTGCGCGATGGCCGTCTTCAGCTTGGACGACGGCATCGTCACCGTGGCCTTCTCGACGGACTGTGCATTGCGGATACGGGTCAACATATCGGCGATCGGGTCACTCATGCTCATTTGTGAATCTCCTGAGTCCGATTACCAGCTGGCCTTGACGACACCGGGGATGTCGCCCTTGAAGGCCAGGTCGCGGATCTTGCTGCGGCCCAAGCCGAACATGCGGAACGTGCCGCGCGGGCGACCCGTCAGTGCGCAACGGCTGCGCTGGCGTGTCGGGTAGGCGTTGCGCGGCAGCTGCTGGAGCTCCAGGCGCGCGGCGTAACGCACTTCGTCGGACTTCTTGGCGTCGTTGGCGGTCGCCTTGAGTTCCTTGTACTTCTTGGCGTACTTCGCAGCCAATTGCTCGCGCTTCAGCTCGCGTTGAATGAGGGATTGTTTGGCCATGGGGTGCCTCAGTTCTTGAACGGGAAGCGGAAGGCCGTCAGCAAAGCCTTGCACTCGTCATCGGTCTTCGCGCTGGTCGTGATGCTGATGTTCATGCCGCGCAGCGCATCGACCTTGTCGTAATCGACCTCGGGGAAAATGATCTGTTCCTTGACGCCGATGTTGTAGTTGCCACGGCCGTCGAACGAGCGGCCCGAGATGCCACGGAAG
>JANOPR010000264.1:0-1644 GCA_031421955.1 Burkholderiales bacterium | reverse complement strand
ACGACGTGTTCATCTCCCAAGCCATCGCCCAGACCGCCCCCGCCCCTGCCGGTGGCGCGAGTACCGAGTCCACCCTGTTCAGCCTGCTGCCGCTGGTGCTGATGTTCGTGGTGCTGTACTTCATCATGATCCGCCCCCAGATGAAACGGCAGAAGGAGCACAAGGCCATGGTCGAGGCGATCGCCAAGGGTGACGAGGTTGTCTTCGGCGGTGGCTTGCTGGGGCGCGTGTCCAAGCTCGGCGAGAGCTACATCTCCGTCGAAATCGCAGCCAACGTTGAAGTGCAAGTGCAGCGTGCGGCCGTTGTTCAGGTGCTGCCCAAGGGCACGATCAAGTAATCGGCCCAGGCGCCGTGGGCGCCTGTTTCGCGCTGTGAAGGTTGTTGCCCCATGAACCGCTACCCGTGGTGGAAGTACGCGATGCTCGTGATCGCGTTGCTGGTCGGTGTGCTGTACACGGCGCCGAATTTCTTCGGCGAGGCGCCTGCCGTGCAAGTCTCCTCGGGCAAGGCCACGGTCAAGGTCGATCCGGCCCTGGTGGCGCGCGTCCAGGCAGCCCTCCAGCAGGCCTCGGTGAATGCCGACTTCGTGGCGCTGGAGGGCACCTCGGTGCGCGCGCGTTTCAACGACACCGACACGCAGCTCAAGGCCAAGGACGCGATCACCAGGGCCCTGAACCCCGACGCCAACGAGCCGCAGTACATCGTCGCGCTGAATCTGATCTCGCGCTCGCCGCAGTGGCTGGCCAGGATGCGCGCCCTGCCGATGTACCTGGGTCTGGACCTGCGTGGCGGCGTGCACTTCCTGATGCAGGTCGACATGAAGGCCGCGCTGACCAAGAAGGCCGAAGCGCTGACCGGCGACATGCGCACCCTGCTGCGCGACAAGAACATCCGCCATGCGGGCATCTCGCGCGACGGCAATGCGGTCGAGGTTCGCTTTCGCGAGAAGCCCACCTTCGACGCCGCGAAAACTCTCCTGGCGGACCAGTTGCCCGACCTGTTGTGGGTCGACAGCGCCGACGGCGATGGCTTCAAGCTGCGCGGCACTCTCAAGCCCGAGGCCGCCCGCGCGGTGCAGGACCAGGCGCTGAAGCAGAACATCACGACGCTGCACAACCGAGTCAATGAACTCGGCGTGGCCGAGCCCGTCATACAGCAGCAGGGCGCCGACCGTGTCGTCGTGCAACTGCCGGGCGTGCAGGATACGGCCAAGGCCAAGGACATCATTGGCCGCACCGCGACACTCGAACTGCGCATGGTTGACGACAGCGCAGAGGCCGCGGCCGCGGCCGTGGGCAGCGGGCCCGTACCCTTTGGCACCGAGCGCTTCGTCGAGCGCGGCGGCGCGCCGCTGATCGTCAAGCGCCAGGTGATCCTGACCGGCGAGAGCCTCTCCGACGCCCAGGCGGGCTTTGACGGCCAGAACGCCAGCGAGCCGGCGGTGCACCTGACAGTGGATGCCAAGGGTGCGCGGATCATGCGCGACGTGTCGCGCGAGAACATTGGCAAGCGCATGGCGATCCTGTTGTTCGAGAAGGGCAAGGGCGAGGTCATCACAGCCCCTGTGATCCGCGGCGAGCTGGGTGCGCGGTTCCAAATTTCAGGGCGCATGAACACGATAGAGGCCGCCGACACCGCGTTGT
>JANOPR010000263.1:0-8673 GCA_031421955.1 Burkholderiales bacterium | reverse complement strand
CGATCGCCGAGGCGGCCGCGCTTTGCTGCTGCTGCGGCGGCAGGAAGACTGTGCGCGACGTGAACGTCGGCTTGATCAAGTAGGTGATGCCCAGGGCCGCCATCCCGGCGAGCAAAGGCATGACGACGAGCAGCTTCCAGTGCTGCAGCAACGGCAACGCCAGATCGAGCAAGTCGATACCGTCGTCGCTGTCGTCCTGGGCCTCTGCGGCTGCGGCGTGCTCTTGCATCACTTGCTGATCGTCGTGATCGCCGCCAGGCCGACGCCGAGCTGGTAGAGGATCTGGGTCCAATCCTTGGCGTTCTGCACGAAGGTGGTCTTGTTCATCTCTTCGGGCACGAACACGGTGTCGCCGGCTTCAGCCCTTAAACCTTCGAGCCCGGTGCCGCGGCTGAACCAGCTGCTGCCCTGGCGCCCGCTGATGACGCTGCCGTTGGCGCGGATCACGAAGGTGCTGGCGGCGTCGGCACCGCGCGTCGGCCCGCCGGCCAGGTTCAGATACTCCATGATTCCACGGCCCTCGCCGTAGAGGTAGCTGCCGGCGTTGAACACACTGCCGAAAACACCCACCGAGGTCGGCCGTGGTGGAATCATGAGCCGGTCGCCGTCTTCCAGTGCCAACGGCGGCAGTTCGCGGCTGGAGGGTTGCAACTGCAGCACGACGCGTCCGCTCGGGCGCTGGGCGCGCAATGCGGCGACGAGGCGCGCATTGGCGGCGTCGCGCGAGGATCCGGCGGCCACTTCTTCGGCCGTGCTGGTTCGCTGCGACGAGGTGTTGCGTGCGAGGTCGGTTTCGAGGTCGCGCAGCGCGCGATCGTAATTCTGCTGCTGCGTTGCGCGCACACTCTCGCGGCTGAACTCGGTGCCGAAGGGGTAGGCTTTGTCGGTCAGGCCGCCGGCGGCGGCCAGCGCATCGGCAATCGACGTCTCCGGCGGCAGGACATACTCGCCGGGGCGCACCACTTCGCCTTCGATCCTCACGCGTTTGTTCTGCCGCTGCACCGGCAATGTGGAGTCGACGGCACTGAAGGCGCGCAGCACGTCGCCGTTGGCCAGCGTGGCGGTGTTCGAGGCTGGCAGCGCCAGTTGGACAATGCGCACCGTGGCGCGATCATCGAGGCGCTCGACAGCCAGCCGTGAGCGGTCGGCGACCGCGGAGAAACCGCCCGCCATGCGCAGCAGATCGGCCACCGTTTCGCTGGCCTTCAATTCGAAGATCGCCGGCCGGTTGACGCTGCCGATCAGCGCCACCTGGGTGCCGACCGGGCCGACATGGACCACGTCGTCGGCCTGCAGCATGCGGTCGGCGCTGCGATCGCCGCCGAGCAGCAAGTCGTAGAGGTCGAAGCTGCCGACGCGCTGGTTGCCGCGCTTGATCTCGATGTTGCGAAAGCTGCCGGCCGCCGACGGCCCGCCGGCCTTGAGCAGGGCCTGAACGACGGTGGCCAGGCTGTCGACGTGGTAGCTGCCAGGCTTGGCGACGAAGCCGGTGACGTAGACCCGCAACCCGCGCAACTGGCCGAGCGCCACGCTCAACTCGAAATTGCGAAAGACCAGGGCCATGCGCCGGCTGATCGTTGCGGGCAGGTCTGCGTAGCGAATTCCGGCCACCAGCACTGGGCCGACACGCGGAATGCTGACACGGCCGCTGCGGTCGACGAGAAGACGCAGGTCGGCGTCGACCGAACCCCAGATCGTCAACAGGATCTCGTCACCGGGCTTGATCAGGTAGTCGGCAGGTACCAGCGGCAGCGACTCGGCCGCCTCGGCGTCGTCGGCCGGGGTCATCAGTTCGGCGCCGAAGCGGCGGATCTCGTGCCGCGCAGTCAGGCTCTGGACGAAGGTTTCGAACTCGCCCTGTGCGGGTTTGGTTGCCACAGAGGGCCGTGTGGCTGACGCCTTGGCCGGCAAGGCGGGCGCATCGGCCGATGGCGTCGGCAACGCTGCGGATGTCGCGGGCTGGCGGAGCCGGATCGGGCCACTCGCCTGCACGTCTGCGCCAGTGCCGGTGTTTGAACTCTGCGCCCGCACAGGTACGGAACCGAGGATCGCAGCCAGCGTGAGGGCGCAGAGCGTGACGGCGCGCAGTGGCCACGAACTCGGTTGCAGTGGTGCGTTTTCTGTGCGGGCGAGGGCGTGATGGCTCATGGGCGTTGGGTTTGGGGCGCGCAGGGCGTTCGCGCGGTGCGCCACGCGAATGCCCGTGACTGTGCTGACGCGCTCCCCTGCCGCAATGGCGGGCGATTCTAGCCTGCGCAACATGTGCCGCAGCGGCCGCTGGCTGGCTAAACTGCCGCCGATGTTGCCGCTGGTCTTGGCCTTCACCGTCTCGTTCCTGGTCACGCTGTGCGTTGTGCGCGCGTTCAAGGGGCTGGCGCACCTGGCAGGCGACCATGACCTGTCTGGCCCGCAGAAGTTTCACTCTCATTCCGTGCCGCGCATCGGCGGCTTGGGCATCCTGCTGGGTGTTGCGACGGGAATGGCCGTACTTGGCTGGCGCCAACCCGCGGCGACAAGCTGGCTGCTCATGTTCCTGGCCTGCGCGATGCCGGCGTTCGCCGCGGGCATCGCCGAAGACCTGACCAAGACCCAAAGCCCGCGCAGGCGGCTGTTCTTCACGGCGGTATCGGCCGCCCTGGCCGTCTGGTTGATCGACGCCGTGATCACGCGCACCGACATTCCCGGGCTCGACTGGATCGTGAGTCTTCCGCTGGCTGCCTTGCTGCTCACGGTCTTCGTTGTCACAGGGGTTGCCAACGCCATCAACATCATCGACGGCTTCAACGGCCTGGCGTCGATGTGCGTCGTGATCATGCTGTGCGGCCTGGCCTACGTGGCATTCTCCGTGGGCGACCCGTTGATCGGAATGCTGGCGCTGGCCGGTGTCGGTGCGGTTCTCGGCTTCTTTGTCTGGAATTTCCCCGCGGGGCTCGTGTTCCTGGGCGATGGCGGCGCCTACTTCCTCGGGTTCTTCCTGGCGGAGCTGGCGATCCTACTGCTGCAGCGCAACCCCGACGTGTCGCCCATGTTCCCGCTCCTGCTGTGTTTCTACCCGGTGTTCGAGACCCTGTTCTCGATCTACCGCCGCAAGTGGCTGCGCGGCACGCCCGTCGGGATGCCCGACGGCGCCCACCTGCACAGCCTGATCTACCGGCGTTTCATGCGCTGGGCTGCCGGCGAGCGCAGCGCCCGCGAGTTGACTCGGCGCAATTCAATGACCTCGCCTTACCTGTGGATGCTGTGTTCGCTGTCCGTCGTACCAGCAGTTCTGTGGTTCGACAGCACCGCCATCCAGGCCGGCTTCATCGGCCTGTTTGGTGTCACTTACGTGCTGATCTACTGGCGCATCGTGCGTTTCAAGGCGCCGCGTTGGCTGCGATTGAGGCACACGAAATCGCGGAGCTAGCGGTGGCTGGCGACGGCCGAGGGATAATCCCAGGGTGACTACAGAAACACTCGACACCTCGACCGACACCGCACAAGCCCCCGCGCCTGCCCGTTTCGACACCCTCCCGCTCGACCCGAAGCTGCTGCGTGCAGTGGCCGAATCCGGCTATACGGCGATGACACCTATCCAGGCCAAGGCGATCCCGATCGTGCTCGAGGGCCGCGACGTGATGGGCGCGGCCCAGACCGGCACCGGCAAGACCGCGGCGTTCACGTTGCCGCTGCTGCAGAAGATGCTGGCGCACGAGAACGCCAGCATGTCGCCGGCGCGCCACCCGGTGCGCGCGCTGGTGATCACGCCCACGCGCGAGCTGGCCGACCAGGTGGCCAACAGCGTCAAGACCTATGCCAAGCACACCCAGTTGCGCTCGATGGTGGTCTTCGGCGGCATCGACATGAAGCCGCAGACCTTGGTCCTGAAGGGCGGCGTCGAGGTGCTGATCGCCACGCCGGGCCGCCTGCTCGACCACATCGAGGCCAAGAACACGGTGCTCAACAAGGTCGAGTACGTGGTCCTCGACGAGGCCGACCGCATGCTCGACATCGGCTTCTTGCCCGACCTGCAGCGCATCCTGTCGTACCTGCCCAAGGCGCGCCAGACGCTGCTCTTCTCGGCCACCTTCTCGCCCGAGATCAGGAAGCTGGCCAACAGCTACCTGCAGGAGCCCGTGCTGGTCGAGGTGGCGCGGCCCAACGCCACCGCCACCAACGTCGAGCAGCGCTTCTACAGCGTCACCGACGACGACAAGCGCGCGGTGGTGCGCCAGTTGCTGAGAACCCGCGGCCTGACGCAGGCCCTGATCTTCGTCAACTCCAAGCTCGGCGCGGCACGCCTGGCCCGCTCCTTCGAGCGCGACGGCCTGAAGACCCAGGCGCTGCATGGCGACAAGTCGCAGGATGAGCGGCTCAAGGCACTGGCTGCCTTCAAGGCCGGCGAGGTCGACTTGCTGGTGGCCACTGACGTGGCCGCCCGAGGCCTGGACATCGTCGACCTGCCCGGCGTGTTCAACTTCGATGTGCCGTTCAACGCGGAGGACTATGTGCACCGCATTGGCCGCACCGGCCGCGCCGGGGCGTCTGGCCTGGCGGTGACGCTGGTCACGCGGGACGATGCGCGGCTGGTCTCCGATATCGAGAAACTGATCAAGAAGAAGATCGAACTCGAGCCGTTCGAATTCGAGGACGACCGTCCGCGCCGGCCGCGTCCGCGCGCCGAGGTCGAGCCCGAAGAGATCGAATCTCGCGTGGCAGCACCCGCGCGCACAGAGCCACCGCGGCGCCCGGCAGCGAAGTCGTCCGACCCGTTCTTCGATCGGCCCTATGAACCGACGGCCACGGCCGCCGCGACCTGGGAGCCGGCGGCCAAGGCGAATGCGCCCGCGATGGGGCGCGGCCTTTCGCCGAGTATCAAGCCCAGGCGCAAGGTGAGTGCATTGCTGGGTGGCGTGAAGCCTTGACGCGTCGCGCCTGGCGCCGCAGGCGTCTTGGGGGCAGCCTCAGCCCGCGCCGGGCCGTCCCAAGCGGGCGACGCCCCCTCGGGGGGCCGACGCCGCAGGCGTCTTGGGGGCACTCACTTGGCCAGCCAAAGGAACACCGCGGGCAGATGCTTGCTGTCAAATGACGGCGGCCGCGCACGCCACTGAGCCACGCTGCGTGTTGCGCACCAGCCGCTGGGCAGCGTCAGGCCGCAGGCGACAGAAAGCAGCGTGTCCGGATGCAGGGCCTGCAACAGGCCCGCCATCAGCGCCGCATTGCGATAAGGCGTCTCGATGGCGATCTGCGTTTGACGCTCGCGCCGCGAGTGTTGCTGCAGGGCCTGCAGCCGCGTCGCGCGTGCCCCCGCGTCTGTGGGCAGGTAGCCCACAAACGAGAAGCTCTGGCCGTTGAGCCCACTTGCGGCAAGCGCCAGCAGCAGCGAACTCGGCCCGGCCAACGGTCGCACTTCGATGCCCAGGCGGTGCGCGGCGGCGACCAATGCCGCGCCGGGATCTGCAACCGCAGGCAACCCGGCTTCGCTGATCAGCCCGATGTCTGCGCCAGACATGGCCGGCGCCAGCCACGAATCCAGAGGTGTGTCGGCCGTGCCGGCCTGACCGCCCTTGGCCGTGCGTGGCAGCTCACGGATCGCGATTTCTTGCAGGGGCATGCACAGCGGGACGACGGCGTGCACACGCTTGAGGAAGGCGCGCGTTGTCTTGGCGTCTTCCGCGACCCAGTGCGAGAGGTGGGCCGCTTGGCGCAGCACACCGGCGGCAAGCACCTCCTCGACCGGTACGGCGTCGGGGGCGCCGAGGTCCAGCGTATTGGGTACCAGGACGAGGGTGCCGCGCGGCAGGTTCATGGCTCGCTGCCCCCCAAGTGGGCGTCGCCCGCTTGGGGCGGCCCGGCGCGAATCATGAAGCCCCCAAGCTCACTGCGTTCGCTGCCCCCCAAGGGGGCGTCGCCCGCTTGGGGCGGCCCGGCGTGGGCTAGCGGGTCGAACCCCGCCTCGCGCAGGAGCGTGCAGGTTCGAATCAATGGCAGACCAATCAGCGCGGTGGGGTCGTCCGAGTCGATCGCTGCGAGCAGTGCGATGCCCAGCGCTTCACTCTTGGCGCTGCCGGCACAGTCATAGGGCTGCTCGGCGCGCAGATAGCGCTCGATCTCGGCGTCGTGCAAGGATCGGAACGTGACCACGACAGGCGCGAGCAGCCCGCGCGCATAGCCGCGGTCGCGGCGCACGACGGCGACCGCTGTGTGAAAGACCACCCGGCGCCCGCTCATGGCCTGCAGTTGTTCGATCGCACGCTCATGCGTATGCGGCTTGCCAATCGCCATGCCGTCGAGTTCGGCGACCTGATCCGCGCCGATCACGACGGCGTCGGGGTGTTTCGTTGCCACGGCAACGGCCTTGGCCATGGCCAGCCGTTCGGCCAGCGTTTTCGGCGCCTCACCGGGAGTCGGTGCTTCGTCGACCTCGGGCGACACGACATCGAACGAAACCCGCAAGCGCTGCAGCAACTCGAGGCGGTAACGCGACGTGGAGGCCAGGATCAAGCGAGGGGTGTCGCGCATGGGCCGCATTTTCACACCCGTCAGGGTCGTGGCATGGGCGCCTGTTCGACGCCGTAAACTGCCCCAGATGACTTCGCGCCCACCTGATCCTCGCAAGCTCGACGTCGCGGCCTTTGCTTGTGATGCGGGTCTGCTCGAGGGGCGCTGGGCGCTGGCGGACTTTGAACGCCTGGGCGCCGGACCACGGCAGGAAGGGGCCGTTGAGTGGTCCATCCGCGGCCAACGCACGTCGGTCGTGGGCGCCGAGCCTGAGATCTGGCTTCACCTGACGGCGCGCGCGCGCATCGGGCTCGAGTGTCAGCGCTGCCTGCGGCCGGTGACCTGGAATCTCGACGTGAAGCGGTCCCTGCGATTCGCCTGCGGCGAGGACGCCGCCGCGGCGCTGGATGCGCTGAGCGACGACGATGTCCTGGAGCTGCAGCGCAGCGTTGATCTTCTCGATGTCATCGAGGACGAACTCCTGCTGGACTTGCCGCTGGTTCCTATGCATGAGCAATGTCCGCAGCCCCTGCCGGCATCAGCGGGCGATGCACAGGGCGCTACTGCGTCTGCGCAGCGCGCCAACCCGTTTGCTGCGCTGGCAAAGCTCAAGCGCAGCGGCGCCACCGGCGGGGGGTAAACCAACCCCGACCCTGATGCCCACCCTGCTATACTGCTCAGCTTTTCGCGCCGGCCCGGATTCTGCACGGGCCGCGTCGCCCGGCCGGCCGACGGCACGCGTCCGGCTCGGCCCCGCATCAGGAGAACCCCATGGCTGTTCAGCAAAACAAGAAGTCGCCTTCCAAGCGCGGCATGCATCGCTCGCACAACGCACTGACCACGCCGGGTACCGCGATCGAGCCGACGACCGGCGAAAACCACCTGCGCCACCACATCAGCCCGACGGGCTTTTACCGTGGACGCAAGGTTCTGAAAACCAAGGCCGACGCCTGATCGGTCCTCGCGGACCTGGTGCGCCGCAGAACGACTGCGGCCGTTCGGCCTGAGCTGCAGCGCCTGCGGCCCGAATATCTTGCACGTATCGCTGCCCCCCCTGCCGCTTGTCCGCCTGGCCGTCGACTGCATGGGCGGCGACCATGGCGCTGCGGTCACGCTGCCGGCCTGTCGCGCTTTTCTCAATAAGCACCCGCAGGCCGAGTTGGTGCTGGTGGGAGCGGCGCAGGCCCTGACTGCCGCGGCTGACTGGCCTCGCACCCGGTGCGTCATCGCCACCGAGGTCGTGACCATGACCGACACGATCGAAGTTGCCTTGCGCCGCAAGAAGGACTCTTCGATGCGGGTGGCGATCATGCAGTTGAAAGCTGCGGCAGGTGCGGAGCCGGTGGCTCATGCCTGCGTCTCTGCGGGCAATACCGGGGCCTTGATGGCCGTCTCGCGCTATGTGCTCAAGACGCTGGACGGCATTGACCGCCCCGCCATCGCCGCGGTATTGCCGAACCGCCGCGACGGCTTCACGACCGTGCTGGACCTTGGGGCCAACGTCGACTGCACGCCCGAGCACCTGCTGCAATTCGCAGTGATGGGCAGTGCCCTGGTGGCTGCGATCGACGGCAAGGAAGACCCCAGCGTGGGCTTGCTCAACATTGGTGAAGAAGCCATCAAGGGCAGCGAGACCATCAAGCGGGCGGGTGAGTTGCTCCGCGCTGCAGCTGCCGATGACCACTTGAACTTCTACGGCAACGTCGAAGGCAACGACATCTTCAAGGGCACCACTGACATCGTCGTCTGCGATGGTTTTGTTGGCAACCTCGTGCTCAAGGCGTCAGAGGGTCTTGCCAGCATGCTTGGCGAGTTCATTCGCCAGGAGTTCACGCGCAACGCCTTCACCAAGGTCGCGGCCTTGGTGGCGATGCCGGTGCTCAAGCACTTCCAGCGGCGTGTCGATCCCCGCCGATATAACGGTGCGGCACTGCTGGGCCTGCGCGGCCTGGTGTTCAAGAGCCACGGATCTGCCGACGCGGTGGCCTTCGAGAATGCACTAAGCCGTGCGTATGATGCCGCTCGCAACCGCCTTCTTGATCGCGTGCACGACCGCATCCTCGAAACGCTGCAAGCCATGCCGGCGCGGGCCTCCGCGCCGCAAGTTGCATGAGCCGCCGGGCCGCTCCCAAGGCGAATGCCGCAGTGCGCAGCACGGAGGTTGCCTGATGAGCCGCCGGGCCGCTCCCAAGG
>JANOPR010000262.1:0-2131 GCA_031421955.1 Burkholderiales bacterium | reverse complement strand
CCGAGCTCCCCTCGGGGGGCGCGAGCGCAGCGAGCTTGGGGCAGTCAGGTCACGCGCGCCAGTCGATCCAGCCGGTGTAGGCGCTCAGCAGCACCAGGCCGCCGAAGACGATCCGGTACCAGGCGAAGGCGCTGAAGTCATGCGTGGAGACGTAGCGGATCAGCCAGCGGATGCAGAGCCAGGCGCTGAAGAAGGCGAACACGGTGCCCACCGCGAACATCGGCAGGTCCGCTGCCGACAGCAGGCCGCGGTCCTTCCAGACCGAGTAGGCGCCGGCACCGATCAAGGTCGGGATCGCAAGGTAGAAGCTGAACTCGGTGGCCACCTTGCGCGAGAAACCAAACACCATCGCGCCGATGATGGTCGCCCCGGAACGGCTGGTGCCCGGGATCAGCGCCAGGCATTGCACCAGGCCGACCTTCAGCGCGTCCAGCGCCGTGATCTCGTCAACGCTTTCGACACGCGCGTGGCGCGTGCCCTGGGTGTCACGTTCGCCGTAGGCACCGCGGTGGCGCTTCTCGACCCACAGGATGATGAAGCCTCCGACCACGAACGCCAGCGCGACCGGCACCGGGTGGAACAAATTCGCCTTGATCGCGCTGCCCAGACTCAGGCCGAAGACCACCGCGGGGACGAAGGCGATCAGCACATTGCGCGCGAAGCGCTGTGCCACCGCGTCGCCACGCAGCCCGGCGACCGTGCGCGCGAGGCGCTCGCGGTACTCCCAGATCACGGCCAGCATGGCCCCGGTCTGGATCGCGACCTCGAACACCTTGACGCCCGCGCCATTGAACTTCAGCAGCGAGGCCGCGACGATCAGGTGCCCGGTCGAGGAAATCGGCAAAAACTCGGTCAACCCTTCGACGATGCCCATCGCCGCGGCCTTGGCCAGCACGATCCACTCCACGGCGACTCCTGATGTATTTGCGCGCTACCCAGGGCAGCGCAAAGGCCGCGGATGATAGCGGGGCCGCACAACGAGGCGCCGCGTCGAGGTCGGCAACTCAGCGCGGGGCCGCAAACCGGATTTCGATGCCGCGCGCCGTGACCACGACGTCGGCCGAAGTGATTCCGGCCCGCTGCAACAGTTCGATCCGCTGCGCGTCGGCGCGGTAGAGCACGAACTCGTCGAGCAGTCGCTCGGCCAGCAAGGCGCCGACGCGCGCACGCGAGGCCGACAGCGGTCCGCTGCCCAGATCGAGCCGGACGTCCTGCACCTGCACCTGCGACAAGCGCACGCTGGCATCCGAGGGTTCGAAGCGCAATGCGTAGTCCAGCGCCAGGCTGCCGCGCACCGTGCGGCCCGACAGCCGCTCGGTTGCGCTCAGGTCGAGGTCGGTCCCGATGCGGTTGCGCTCGGGCAGCAGGCGCAACGTCGGTCGGGCGACGGTCACGTCGATCAATTCGAGCACGCGGCGCTGGTGCGGAAACTGGCGCTCGACAAGGCGCTGCAGGTCGGCCTGCGTCAAGGTTACGTTGCGGGGGCCGCTCAGGCTGGCACAGCCCGCCAGCCAGGCCGGCACGCAGACCGCGAGCCCCAGGGCCGCGGCGCAGAGTCGACGCTTCATGCGGCCCATTCTAGAAGCCGGCCCGGATTGCCCCGCTTCCCGGCCTGGCCTACATTAATGACTAGTCAGTCATTAAATAGATGGCCAGCCCCGAAGCAATCGACACCCGCCCCTCGCTGCGTCAGCGCCGCAAGGACGCGCGTCCGCACGAGTTGCTCGAAGCGGCCCTGAGCCTGTTTGTCGAGAAGGGCTTTGCCGCGACCCGCGCCGAAGAGGTCGCGCAATTGGCCGGGGTCTCCAAAGGGACCCTCTACCTCTATTACCCGAGCAAGGAAGAGCTGCTCAAGGCCGTGATCGCGCACTACCTGTCGGCGCGCATCGCCGATACGGCCAAAGAGGTACGCCAGATCGATGGCCCGATGGCACCGGTGCTGCGCGACAGGCTGGTTCCCTGGTGGCAGCAGATCTATGCCAGTCCTGCGTCGGGCACGTTCAAGCTGATCATCTCCGAGGTTCGCAACTTTCCCGAGATCGCCGAGTTCTATGTCCGCGAGGTCATCGAGCCCGGGCACCAGCTGGTCGGAACGATCCTGCAGCGCGGCATCGCCAGCGGCGAGTTTCGC
>JANOPR010000261.1:0-3134 GCA_031421955.1 Burkholderiales bacterium | reverse complement strand
CGACGCGCAGACGTGAGTGCCTTGCTCGACGTGCGTGACCTGAGCGTCACGCTCGCCACGGCACACGGCCCGGCGCGGGCGTTGCGTGAGGTCTCGTTCGCGCTCGAGCGCGGCGCCACGCTCGGCCTGATCGGCGAATCGGGCTGCGGCAAATCGATGACGGCGCTGGCCCTGATGGGTCTGCTGCCCGAGGGTGCGAGCGTGTCGGGCTCGATTCGCTTCGATGGCCGCGAGCTGACGGCGCTGGACGATACGGCCTACAGCGCATTGCGCGGCGACCGCATCGCGATGGTCTTTCAGGAGCCGATGACGGCGCTGAACCCGCTGCACCCGGTCGGGCGCCAGATCGCCGAACCGCTGCGCCTTCACCGACGCCTGGATGCGGCGGCAGCGCGCGCCGAAGCGTTGCGCCTGATGGAGCGTGTGCAATTGCCCAACGCACGCAGCCGGCTCGACGCCTACCCGCACCAGCTCTCGGGCGGCCAGCGCCAGCGCGTGGTGATCGCGATCGCGCTGGCCTGCGGCCCCGACCTGCTGATCGCCGACGAGCCGACCACGGCGCTGGATACGACCGTGCAGCGCGAGGTGCTCGACCTGCTCGACGAACTGCGCCGCGACACCGGCATGGCCCTGCTGCTGATCAGCCACAACCTGGACGTGATGGCCGCGCGTGTCGAGCAGCTGGCCGTGATGTACGCCGGCAGCATCGTCGAGAGCGGGCCAACGCGCGCCTTGTTCGAGCGCCGCGCGCACCCCTACACGCGCGGCCTGTTCGCGGCGCGGCCGCGCCTGGGCACCGACCGCCGCGTGCCGCTGGCCACCATCGCCGGGCGCGTGCCGGCATTGCACGAGATGCCGGCGGGCTGCGCCTTTGCCGACCGCTGTTCGCTGGTGGTGGGCAATTGCCGCCTGGCCCTGCCGCCCGCCGAGGCGGTGGCTGAAGCCCACCACGTGCGCTGCATTCGCTGGCAGGAGGTCGCTTGTTGAGCGCCGCGCCGCCGCTGGTCGAGGCGCTCGGGCTGTCCAAGCAATACCGCCTGCCGCGCGAACACCTGCTCGAGCCCGGCGCCCTCGTCCAGGCCCTGGACGGTGTCAGCTTCAGCCTGCACGCCGGCACCACGCTGGGCATCGTCGGCGAGTCGGGCTCGGGCAAGAGCACGCTGGCGCGGCTGGTGATGGCGCTGGAAGCGCCGAGCGCGGGGCGGGTGCGGTTCGAGGGCCGCGACTTGCACGCGCTGGGCGCCGAGGCGCTGCGCCAGGCGCGGCGCGAGTTCCAGATGGTCTTCCAGGACCCCTTCAGTTCACTCGACCCGCGCATGTCGATTGCGCGCACCGTCGCCGAGCCTTTGGAAAAGCTCGAACAGCTCAGCCGCGCCGAGCGCCGCGAGCGCGCCGCGGCCATGCTCGAGGCAGTCGGCCTGAACGCCGCGCAGGACCTGGACAAGGTGCCGCACGAATTTTCGGGCGGCCAGCGCCAGCGCATCGCGATCGCACGCGCCCTGGTCACGCACCCGAAACTGATCATCGCCGACGAGCCGGTGAGTGCGCTCGACGTGTCGGTGCAGGCCCAGGTACTCAACCTGATGCAGGACCTGCAGCAGCGCCTGGGCCTGAGCTACCTGTTCATCAGCCACGACTTGGCTGTGATCGACCGCGTTGCCGACGAGATGCTCGTGATGCAGCACGGCACGGTGGTCGAGCGCGGACGCCCCGACGAGGTGCTGCGCGCACCCAGCCACGCCTACACACGGCAGCTGCTGGCGGCGACGCCGACGCCACTGTGGCAGCATTCGGCCTGAATCATTCTCTTGCTCCACCGCAGGTCACACCATGAAACCGATCCGCACGACCGTTCTCGTCATTGCCGCCGCCTGTTGCGCCGTCGGCCCGGCCCAGGCCCAGACCAGCAAGACCCGTGTCACGCTGGCCATGGTGCTGGAGCCGACCGGCCTGGATCCGACGATTGCGCCGGCTGCGGCGATCGGCGAAATCGTCCACTACAACGTGCTCGAAGGGCTGACCAAGATCAACGTCGACGGTACGGTGACGCCGCTGCTGGCCGAGAGCTGGACGATGGACCCCGATGGCCGCAGCTACACCTTCAAGTTGAGGAAGGGCGTGAAGTACCACGACGGCGAGGCCTTCGACGCGTCGGACGTGAAGTTCAGCTTCGAGCGCGCCAAAGACGACAAGAGCACCAACAAGGCCAAGAAGGCGGTCTTCGACAACATCTCGCGCATCGACACGCCCGACGCGCACACGGTCATCCTGACGCTGAACAATGCCGACGGCAACTTCCTCTTTCGCATGGGCGAGAACACGGCCGTGATCCTGGACCCCAAGAGCGCGGCCGGCACGGCGACCAGGCCGATCGGCACCGGGCCGTTCACCTTCGACGACTGGAAGAAGGGCTCGTCGGTGTCGCTGGTCAAGTGGCCGGGGTTTCGCGACGCCAAGGCGGTGAAGATCGGGCGCGTCACGTTCCGCTTCATCAACGACCCCGCCGCGCGCGTGGCCGCGCTGCTGGCCGGTGATATCGACGGTGTGCCGCGGCTGGACGCGCCGCAGGCCGTCAAGCAACTGCAATCGGACCCGCGCTTCGTGGTGACTGTCGGCAGCACCGCCGGCAAGGGCATCATGAGCATCAACAACAAGAAGAAGCCCTTCGACGATGTGCGCGTGCGCCGCGCGCTGATGCACGCCATCGACCGCAAGGCCTTCATCGACGGCGTGCTCGAAGGTCTGGGCCAGCCGATCGGGAGCCACTTCGCGCCCACCGATGCCGGCTATGTCGACCTCACCGGCGCCTACCCGTACGATCCGGAGAAGGCCAAGGCGCTGCTCAAGGAGGCCGGGGTGGCCACGCCGCTCAACGTCACGCTGACGCTGCCGCCGCCGCAGTACGCACGCAAGGGCGGCGAAGTGCTGGCCGCGCAACTGGCCAAGGTGGGGGTCGTCGCCAAGATCGAGAACGTCGAGTGGGCGCAGTGGCTCGGCGGCACCTTCAAGGGCAACTTCGACCTGACGGTCATCAACCATGTCGAGCCGCTGGACTACATGCAGTACGCCAACACGGCGTACTACTGGGGCTATGACAGCAAGGCTTTCCGCGACCTGGCGGCCAAGCATGCCGA
>JANOPR010000260.1:0-5150 GCA_031421955.1 Burkholderiales bacterium | reverse complement strand
AACAACGCCGAGGAAGCCGAAGACGGCACCGTGGCGCTGGCCATGCTGAAGGCGCAGAAGTTCGACTTCGTCGTCTCGGACATCAACATGCCCAACATGACCGGTTTTGACCTGCTCAAGGCAGTCAAGGCCGACGACAGCCTCAAGCACCTGCCGGTGCTGATGGTGACGGCCGAAGCGCGCAAGGAGGACATTGTCCTGGCGGCGCAGAGCGGTGCGGCGGGCTACATCGTCAAGCCATTCACCAAGGCCACGCTGGAAGAGAAGGTGCAGAAGATCATGCAAAAGCTGACCGCAACCGCCTGACAACGTCTCGAGGACAACCACATGAAGATGGACAACCTGGCCGCTCTGGCCCCGCAGATGGCCAGCGCCGCTTCGCCCGAGGTGTTTCACCAGCTGGGTCTGATCACGCGCCAGTTGCACGACACGCTGACCGAGCTCGGCGTCATGCCCAAGCTGCAGCAGGCCGCCGACGGACTGCCCGATGCGCGCAGCCGACTGAGCTACATCGCCAGGAAGACCGGCGAAGCCGCCGACAAGGTGCTGAACTCGGTCGACCAGGCCAAGCTGGAACACAAGCACATCGTCGGCGCCACGCGCGACCTGGCCGCCTTCCTGATCGCCGACCCGGTCAAGGCGGTGGCGTCGGGGGCGGTGATGAACTTCGTCGGCGATGTCGAAGGCGCCACCTCGCGCATCGACGCGCACCTGACCGACATCATGATGGCGCAGGACTTCCACGACCTCACCGGCCAGGTGGTGGCCAAGGTGGTGGCGCTGGCCAGCGACCTCGAAGCCAGCCTGGTCAAGTTGCTGGTCCAGGCCGCACCGCCCGAGCAGGCGCACAAGGTCGAGTCCGCCGTCCTCAATGGGCCCGTCGTCAACGCCGAAGGCAGAACCGACGTGGTCACGAATCAGGGCGAGGTCGACGACCTTCTGGCGAGTCTGGGATTCTGATTCGCGCCGAGCCGCTCGATCGTGTCCGGCCTCGTGCGCTCCGCTCAGGGGACGAGAAATGACGGTCATTCGGTCGCTTACTCTGCCCTCTGCCCGGGCGTGAATTCGCCACCATTGGCGCTGTCGCCCCTTGGCGAACCGGCCACCCCATGAACGCTGTCCTGCCCTCTCGATCCCAGCCAGATATTGCACGCGAGTCCGAGTTCAGCTTGAGCGATGCCGATTTCGAGCGCGTGCGCCAGTTGATCTATCGGCGCGCCGGGATCAGCCTGCACGAAGGCAAGCGGGCCATGGTGTACAGCCGGCTGTCGCGGCGGCTGCGCGACGTCGGTCTGCCGTCGTTCGCCAGCTACCTGCTGGCGCTCGAGCGGGCCACGGGCCCCGCGGCCGAGCAGGAGTGGCAGGAGTTCGTCAACTGCCTGACCACCAACCTGACGTCGTTCTTTCGCGAAGCGCATCACTTCCCGGTGCTGGCGGCGGAACTTGCGCAACGCAAGGGCCGCCCCCTGCGGATCTGGTGCAACGCCGCCTCGACCGGTGAAGAGCCGTACTCGCTGGCCATGACCGTCGTCGAAACGCTCGGCCCGAAGGCAGACGTGCAAATCCTGTGCAGCGACATCGACACCAAGGTGCTCGCAACGGCCGAGCGCGGCGTCTATGCAGCCGAGGCGCGCGGCCTGGAGCCGCAGCAGTTGCGCCAGCACTTCCAGCGCGGCACCGGCGGCAACGGCGGCTTCATGCGCGTCAAGCCCGAACTCAAGCGACTGCTCGAGTTCCGCACCTTCAATCTGATGGACGAACGCTGGCAGCTCGGCGACGCGTTCGACATCGTGTTCTGCCGCAACGTCATGATCTATTTCGACAACCCCACGCAGCGTCGCGTGCTCGAGCGCATGCACCGCGCCATCGCACCGCAAGGCCTGCTGTTCGCGGGGCACTCGGAAAACTTCAGCAGTTCCCGCGACCTCTTCCGCCTGCGCGGAAAGACGGTCTACGAGCGCGTTTGAGCCCAGGCCCGCCCACATGTCTGCCCTTGCCACCGCCCAGCGCCCGGGTCATGCCGCCGGCACTCCCAGGCTGACCGAGCTCAAGGCCGCACCGCGCAAGCCCGGCGAGGCCTCGTTCTTCTGGTACGAAACCCAGTTTCGCTGCGAGGCGGTGAAAGTGCTGCCCGGTGAATTCTTCGTCGACACCGACGAGCTGCTGATCATGACCACGCTGGGCTCGTGCATCGCGGCGTGCCTGTGGGACCGCAACGCCCGCGTCGGCGGCCTGAACCATTTCATGCTGCCCGACGGCCACGGCGCCAGCGGACGCTACGGCTCGTACGCGATGGAACTGCTGATCAACGAGATGCTCAAGCGCGGCGCCTCGCGTTCGTCGCTTGAAGCGAAGGTCTTCGGTGGCGGGCAGGTGATTGCAGGCATGGACACGCTCAACGTGGGCGAGCGCAACACGCGCTTCGTGCTCGATTACCTGAAGACCGAGCGCATCCCCGTGGTCAGCAAGGACGTGCTCGACATCTACCCGCGCAAGGTCTGCTTCCTGCCCGCCAGCGGCAAGGCCATGGTCAAGCGCCTGGCCGCGACCCAGGCCGCCGAACTGCTGGCGCAGGACCGCAAGGCGGCGCAGCAGGCGGTACCCGCGACGACGGGTGGCGGCTCGGTCGACTTGTTCTAACGCGCACGCAACCCAACCCAACACAAGGAGGCGGCAGAAAATGGTCAAGACCCGCGTCGTGGTGGTGGACGATTCCGCCCTGGTGCGCAGCCTGCTCACCGAGATCCTCAATCGCCAGCCCGACATGCAATGCGTCGGCGCGGCGGCCGACCCGCTGGTTGCGCGCGAGATGATCCGCGAGCTCAACCCCGACGTGATCACGCTGGACATCGAGATGCCGCGCATGGACGGCATCGACTTCCTGGACAAGCTGATGCGCCTGCGGCCGATGCCCGTGGTGATGGTCTCCACGCTGACCGAGCGCGGCGCCGACGTGACCCTGCGCGCCCTCGAGCTCGGCGCGATCGACTTCGTCGCCAAACCCAAGATCGGCGTGGCCGACGGCCTGCGACTGCTGGCCGACGACATCACGGACAAGGTGCGGATTGCCGCCAAGGCCCGCGTGCGCAAGGCCGCGGCCCCGAGCACGGCGCTCGGCACGGCAGCGTCCGTGGCGCGGGCGCCGCTGGCCGCGCTGGGCCGCCTGTCGACGGAAAAGATCATCTTCATCGGCGCCTCGACCGGAGGCACCGAGGCGACCAAGGAAGTCCTGATGGCCCTGCCGCCCGACGCGCCGGCCGTCATGATCACGCAGCACATGCCGCCGGGCTTCACGCACAGCTACGCCGCGCGCCTGGACGGCCTGTGCCAGATCCGCGTCTGCGAGGCCAGCGACGGCGAGCGCGTGCTGCCCGGCCATGCCTACCTGGCCCCCGGCGGCCTGCACCTGAGCGTCGAGCGTTCCGGCGCCAACTACATCGCCCGCGTGCGCGATGGCGAGCCCGTGAATCGCCACAAGCCGTCGGTGGAAGTCCTGTTCCTGTCGGCGGCGCGCGTGGTCGGGCCCAACGCCCTGGGCGTGATGCTCACCGGCATGGGCGCCGACGGCGCCAAGGCGATGCGGGCCATGCGCGACGCCGGCAGCTGGAACGCGGCGCAGGACGAAGCCAGCTGCGTTGTCTTTGGCATGCCCAAGGAAGCCATCGCCGCGGGCGCCGCGCACGAAGTGTTGAGCCTGGGCGCCATTGCGCCCCGGCTGCTGGAGCGGCTGCGCAGCACCGCCGGCCTGTCGACCAACCGTCTTTGAAGCCATGCAAAACATGATCGAAAACCACGCATCGCACGCCTCGCCGCTGGACTTCGGCGTCGCCGCCGATCTGCAGGACAACCTGCTGACGGTGACCAACGACCTCGAGCGTCTGCAGACGCTGCTCGATGACAGCCACAAGACCTTGCAGTCCGGATTTTTCGGCACCCTGGAGCTGCTGCAGTCGCTGCACAGCGCCGGGCAACTGGAGGCCGCTCCGCTGAGGCAGGCCACGCAGCACCTGGGTTGCGCGGTCAAGGCGCTGCAGTTCCAGGACATGGCCTCCCAACTGATCGCCCATACCAGCCGGCGACTGCACAACTGCGCCGACCGCCTGGCGCGCGACACCTTTGCCGGCGACGGAGACGGCGAGGCGGCAGTCGAGGAGGCGCCATTGCGCGCGAATCCGGTAACCCAGTCCGAAATGGACACCGGCTTCGTCGAACTTTTCTAAAGCCAGGCCGCAGGCAACCGATACCCCTAGGAAAACGGAGAAACACATGCACTCGATCCTTGCCGTGGACGATTCCGCTTCGATGCGACAGATGGTGAGCTTCACGCTCAAGAACGCAGGCTACGACGTGGTCGAGGCCGTGGACGGCGAAGACGCCATCGAGAAGACGCGGTCGCGCGACTTCAACCTGGTCCTGACCGACCAGAACATGCCGCGCCTGGACGGCATCGGCCTGACCAGGAAGCTGCGCGACAACCCGAAGTTCAAGTCCACGCCGATCCTGATCCTGACCACCGAGTCGAGCGACGAGATGAAGCAGGCCGGCCGCGCCGCCGGCGCCACCGGCTGGTTGGTCAAGCCCTTCGACCCGGCCAAGCTGATCGAAGTCATCGGCAAGGTGATCCGATGAGCGCCACCCAGAAGGGCGAGGGCGCCGACGCCGGCATCGACCTGACCCAGTTCTACCAGGTCTTCTTCGAAGAGGCCGGCGAGAACCTCCAGACGATGGAGCGGCTGCTGCTGGCCATCGACATCACGGCCGCCGACGACGAGGAGCTGAACGCGATCTTTCGTTGCGCGCACTCGGTCAAGGGCGGCGCCGCGACCTTCGGCTTTGCCGATGTCGCCGAATTGACGCACCAGATGGAAACGCTGCTGGACAAGCTGCGTCGCCACGAACTCGAACCCACCGCACCGATGGTCGACGTGCTGCTGCAGTCGGGCGACGCGCTGCGCGCGCAACTGGCGCGGCACCAGAACGGCGGTCAAGGCGCCAGCGTGCAGACTGAATCGTTGCTGGTGGCCTTTCGCGCCATGTCTGCCGGAGAAGCGCCCTTGGTTGCCGCGCCCGCTCCCGCGCCAGCCGCCCAGGCTTCCACCTCGGTGCTGGCCAAGGCACCCACCGGCAAGCCCGATGCGCGCGTGATCGAG
>JANOPR010000259.1:0-1927 GCA_031421955.1 Burkholderiales bacterium | reverse complement strand
GCCTCTTCGTCACCAACAAGCTGCCCGAGCACACCAGCATCCATTGGCACGGCCAGCGCCTGCCCAATGGCATGGACGGTGTGACCGGCTTGACCCAACCCGGCATTCCGCCGGGCAAGACCTTCGTCTACGAATTCGTCGCGCGCCGCCCCGGCACCTTCATGTACCACCCGCATGCCGACGAGATGACGCAGATGGCCATGGGGATGATGGGGTTCTGGGTCACGCACCCCAAGGGCAAGCACCCGCTGATCGACGAGGTGGACCGCGACTTCGTGTTCCTGCTCAACGCCTACGACATCGACCCTGGCAGCGCGACGCCCAAGATCATGACGATGCTCGATTTCAACCTGTGGAGCTGGAACAGCCGCATCTTCCCCGGCATCGATTCGCTCAACGTGCGCCTGAACGACAAGGTGCGACTGCGCATCGGCAACCTGACGATGACGAATCACCCGATCCATCTGCACGGCCACGAGTTCCTGGTCACGGGCACCGACGGCGGCCCGACGCCGAAGTCCACGCGCCGATACGAGGTCACGGAGGACATCGCGGTCGGCCAGATGCGCCAGCTCGACTTCCTCGCCGACGAGGAAGGCGACTGGGCCTTCCACTGCCACAAGAGCCACCACACGATGAATGCAATGGGCCACGACGTGCCGACGATGATCGGCGTCGATCACCGCGGCGTGGCCAGGCAGATCACCAACCTCATCCCCGACTACATGGTGATGGGCGAGCGCGGCATGAAGGACATGACGGAGATGGAAATGCCGGTGCCCGACAACACCGCTGCGATGATGACCGGCACGGGACCCTTCGGTTCGGTCGGCATGGGCGGCATGTTCAGCGTCGTCAAAGTGCGCAAGGACCAGAAACCCGGCGACTACAGCGACCCGGGCTGGTACAAGCACCCCCCCGGCACCGTGGCCTATGAATGGACCGGCGCACTGGCCGACCCCGCGCGCTTCAAGGCTGAAGGCGGCACCTCGATGCCGCCCCGGGCGCGCCCGGCCCAGGACGTCGAAGTCAAGGCCCGCAAGCCCGGCGGCAAGCCCGCCCACTGATCACACACCGACCCGCCCCACCTGAATGGAGACGTCGAAATGAACATCACAAAGCGAACCGCGGCCTCTGCAGCGCTGATCGCCTTCTTGGCTTCGGTAGCCCTCGCGGGCGCACACGCTCAAACAACGGGCACGCCCTACGCCGGGCAGCAGACCCGCATCATCAAGTCACTGTCGGAGCAGGACGTCGCCGGCCTGATTGCAGGGCAAGGTGCCGGCTTCGCCAAGGCGGCCGAACTCAACGGCTATCCGGGCCCGATGCACACGCTGGAACTCAAGGGTCCGCTCGGCCTCAGGCCGGACCAGGTCGTGGCCAGCGAAGCACTGATGCTTGCGCACAAGGCGCGGGCCCGTGCGCTGGGTGCGGCCGTGGTCGAGGCAGAGCGCGGGCTCGATGCCCTGTTCGCCGACCAACAGGCCAGCGCCGCTTCGATCGAAAGCGCCACCCGCGAGATCGGCATCTTGCAGGCCCGGCTGCGGGCCGAACACCTGGCCACGCATGTCACGCAGACCGCGCTGCTCGACGTCCACCAAGTCCAACGCTACAGCGTTCTTCGAGGCTATGCCGATGCCAAGGCAGCCCCATCCGCAGCGGGCACTCCAGTGCCGGCCCCGACCCACCGTCAACACCATTGACGCCAGCAACCCCGAGTGCAAGCAACATGAAACTCATTGTCAGATCCGTCCTCCTGGCCTCCGTGCTGACGACCCAGTTCGTGCTCCCGGCGCAGGCAGGCCCAGGGCACGCCAAGCAGGCCGGCCCGGTCAAGAAAGAGCAGAAGGACTGGGGCATCGCCGGCGACGCTCGGGCCGTCACGCGAACGATCGAAATTCGCATGAGCGACAAGATGCGCTTTTCC
>JANOPR010000258.1:0-2107 GCA_031421955.1 Burkholderiales bacterium | reverse complement strand
GCCCAGCAGGCCGCGAGCCGGCTCGGCGCCACACTCGACGGCCTGGTGGCCAAGGGCAAGCTCGGGGCCGACGCGGCCCAGACGATCCTCTCGCGCATCGAACCGGTTGCCGCGCTCGAGGAGGTCGGCAGTGTCAGTCTGGTGGTCGAGGCGATCGTCGAGAACCTCGATGCCAAGCGCGCGCTGTTCCAGCAGCTCGAGGCCCTGGTGCCTGCTGGCTGCCTGCTGGCCACCAACACCTCGTCGATTTCGGTCACGGCGATCGCCAACGGCCTGCAGCATCCGGGCCGTCTGGTGGGCATGCACTTCTTCAACCCGGTGCCGTTGATGGGTCTGGTGGAAGTGGTGTCGGGCCTGCACACCGAAGCCGCGGTGGCTGAAACGATCTTCGAGCTGAGCCGGGCCTGGGGCAAGACACCCGTGCATGCGCGCTCGACACCGGGATTCATCGTCAACCGCATCGCACGGCCGTACTACGCCGAGGCCCTGGCTCTGCTGCATGAGCAGGCGGCCACGCCGCGCGTGATCGACGCCTGCCTGCGCGCGGCGGGCTTTCGCATGGGCCCCTGCGAGCTGATGGACCTGATTGGGCACGACACCAACTTCGCGGTCACGCAATCGGTGTACGCGGCCAACTTCAACGACCGCCGCTACATGCCCTCGCTGGTGCAGCGCGAGATGGTCGAGGGCGGCCTTCTGGGCCGCAAGAGCGGGCGCGGCTTCTACCGTTACCCCGAGGGTGTGCCGCCGCTGGCGACCGCGGTGTACGAAGCGTTGCCGCCCGCGCACGAAGTGGCCGTGCACGGCGACGACTGGATCGCCGAGCGGCTTGAGCAGGCCGCGACCGCGGCGTTGGCCGCGCAGGGTCGCAGCCTGCGCCGTGTGCGAGACAGCGGCTGGACCGGTCTGGCCATCGATGCCGCGCGCCTGGTGTTGACCGACGGTCGCAGTGCAAGCGCGCGTGCCACCGTGCTCGGTACGCCCGATCTGGCGCTGTTCGACCGCCCGCTCACGGCGTCTGCGCCGACGGCCACAGCGTTGGCCTACGCGATGGCCGAGGGCAGCGCCGAGCCGTGGCGGCACCAGGCCTCGGCGTGGCTGGCCGCGCTGGGCTTTGCGCCGCTGCGACTGCCTGACGCACCGGGCCTGGTTGTGGCGCGCACCGTGGCCATGCTGATCAACGAAGCCGCGGACGCCGTGCAACAGGGCGTGTGCACGCCAGAGGGCGCAGACACGGCCATGAAGCTGGGCGTCAACTATCCCGCCGGCCCCTTCGAGTGGCTGCAAAGCTGGAGCGTTGCGGGCGTGATCGGCGTGCTCGATGCGCTCGACGAGCACTACCGCGGTGAGCGCTACCGCGTCAGCCCGTGGCTGCGTCGACGTCGCGATGCGCTCACCGCGCCGGGCTGAGCCGTGCGTGGGTGGCTCAGGCCGCAGGCGCCTGCATGGGCAATGTGAAGCGAAACGTCGAGCCCAGGCCAACCTCGCTCTGCACGGTGACGCTGCCGCCGTGCGCTTCGATGAAGGTCTTCACGATGGCCAGGCCCAGGCCGGTACTGGCGTCGTCCTCGGCGCCGGATTCACCCTTGTCGAAAACCTTGTCGAGCATCTCGACAGCGATGCCCTGGCCGTTGTCGCTGACCCAGCACTCGACCAGCCCCTGGCTTTCGTTGGCCTGCGCGCCGACGATCACTTCGCCGCCCGGGGTGAACTTGATGGCATTGCTGATCAGGTTCTGGAACACGCGCCGCAGCAGCCCGGCGTCGGCAAGCAGAACCAGGTCGTCGAGCACGCGGTTGCGCACCTGCGTTTGCGCCGTGGTCGCCACCGCGTGCAGATCGTCGAGCAGTGCTTCCACCATCGGCCACAGGTCGAACCTGCGCCGCTCGAGCCTGATGCCGGCGTCTGTCTGGAGATTCGTGTTCTCTTCGAGCACCTTGCGAACCAAGCCCTCGAGTTGCTGCACGTTGCGGCGCAGCGACTTCAGCATCCGCGCGGCGTCATCGCCCAAGACCTGCTTGGGCAGGGTTCTCTCGAGCACCCGGCCCGTCAGCGAGATCGCGAACAGCGGCGTGCGCAGATCGTGCACGACGAAGGCCAGGTACTC
>JANOPR010000257.1:0-1997 GCA_031421955.1 Burkholderiales bacterium | reverse complement strand
GTCGGCACCACGCCGTGGATCGCGATCAAGTCAGGCTTGTAGTTGATGATCTCGAGGACTTGTGGCGTCGCATCGGCCGCCGTGACCTTGATCGGGATCGACTTGGCCGTGCCGCCGCGCTGGGCGACCGCCTCTTCGATGTAGCTGATGTACTCCTTGCCCGACGCGGTGTCGAGGTGGACGGTGGCAATCTTGGGCGCCTTCAGCTTGAGCTGGTCGGAGAAGTGACCCACGCCGACCTGCGCCATCTCGCGAAAGCCGCAGAAGCCGCCGTAGTACAGCGGCGTCGCCGGGTCGACGGCCTGCTTGGCGGTCACGTAGGTGCCCACGATCGGCACGGTGCCGCGCTTGATCTGCGCGATGGCGGCGACCTGGAAGTTCGAGTTGCCCATGCCCGAGATGCCGAGCACCGGCGTCTGGCTGACCAGCTTGTCGAGGTTGATGCGCATCTGCTGGGCATCGAAGCGGTCGTCTTCGGCCAGCACGTTGATCTTGCGGCCATGGATGCCGCCGGCTTCATTGACCTTCCTCATGTAGGCCTGAAAGCCTTGCGTCCAGACCAGCTGCGAGGCCGAGGCCGGGCCGCTCATGTCCATCATCACGCCCCAGTCGATGCGGTCTTTGTAGACGCCATCGGACGGGCGTTCTTGAGCGAATGCAGAAAATGCAGCGAAGGTGGCGAAGGCCGTGACGGCGGCGGCGGCGACGGCGAGGCGGCGCGGTGTTTTCGGGGTGCGGATCATGAAGCGGTCTCTTTCTTTGGGGTAGAGGTTGGGGCGCCGCAGCTCAGGCGCAGCGGGCGGACTGTGGTTGTTGTGACGCTGCGCTTGCGTGACGGCCGAGGTGAAAGCCCTCGTAGCCCTGCTGGGCAGCGGCGTCGCACTCCTTTCGGTAGACGCCGATCTTCTGCACGTAGAGCATGAACTGGCGCGGCTTGCCCGGAATATTGGCACCCATGTACCAAGAGTTGGCGCGTGGGAACAAGGTGCGCTGCGCGGTCGCATCGACATGCGCGCCCCAGCGCTGCTCGGCCGCCGCGTCAGCGTCGATGCGGCTGAAGCCGTGCTCGCGCAGGTGGGCCAGGCAATCGGCGATCCAGTCGACATGCTGCTCGATGCCGATGACCATGTTGACCAGCACCGACGGGCTGCCCGGGCCGGTGATCACGAACAGGTTGGGGAAACCCGCGCTCATCAGGCCGAGGTAGCTGCGCGGGCCGGCGGCCCACTTGTCTTTCAGCGTGCCGCCGCCGACACCGCGGATGTCGATCGCCGACAGCGCGCCGGTCAGCGCGTCGTAGCCGGTGGCGAAGACGATGTCGTCGACCGCATGCTCGGCCTCGCCGGTGCGGATACCCCTCGGCGTGATGCGCTCGATCGGGTCGCGGCGCACGTCGACGAGCGCGACGTTGTCGCGGTTGAAAGCCTCGAAATAGTCGGTGTCGATGCAGATGCGCTTGCTGCCCAGCGGATGGTCGCGCGGCGTCAGCCGCTCGGCCACTTCGGGGTCGCGCACGCAGGCCCTGATCTTGGCGCGCACGAAGTCGGCCGCGGTGGTGTTCGACGCCTCGTCGATCATCAGGTTGTTGAACGAATGCACGAAGTTGACGCCGCCCTTGACCCAGCGCCGCTCGTACTCGGCCAGGCGCTCGGCCTCGTTGGCCTGCATCGCGCCGCGGTCGCTGAATTCGTAGAGCGTGCCGATCTCTTTCGCGCGCGCGCGGTGCTCGGCGTAGCGCGACTTCCAGGCCTGCTGGTCCTCGTCGACCAGCGGCCGGTTGCGGCCCGGGATGCTGAAGTTGGGCGTGCGCTGGAACACCGTGACGTGCGCGGCCTGGTGCGCGATCATCGGAATCGTCTGGATGCCCGACGAGCCGGTGCCGATCACCGCGACGCGACGTCCGCTGAAGTCGACCGGCTGGTGCGGCCAGCGTCCGGTGTGGAACCAGCGGCCCTGGAATGCGTCCAGGCCCTCGAAATTCGGCACCTGGGTGGTCG
>JANOPR010000256.1:0-4246 GCA_031421955.1 Burkholderiales bacterium | reverse complement strand
AGCGCAAGCCGCCGCCAAGCAACCGCCGCGGATCCGGCTTTGCCGGTCCGCCAGCGGTGCCCCCTTGAGGGGGAGCGGCGAAGCCGCAACGGGGGTGGGTCATAACTGCCCCAGCTTCTGCAGCATCTGATCCGAGGTCTGGATCGCCTTGGAATTGAGCTCGTAGGCGCGCTGCGTGGCGATCATGGCGACGAGCTCCTCGACGACGTTGACGTTGCTGGTCTCGACATAGCCCTGCTGGAGCATGCCCAACCCATTGCTGCCCGGTGCGCCGGCATTGGGCGAGCCCGAGGCGGCAGTCTCTGCCCACAGGTTCTGGCCCTTCGGGTCCAGGCCCGCCGGATTGACAAAGCTGGCCAGGCTCAGCTGGCCGATGGCCTGCGGCGTCGTCTGGCCGGGAATCGATGCGTTGACCGTGCCGTCGGGGGCGATCGTCACGTTCAGCGCATTGCTCGGGATCGTGATGCCGGGCTGCACGATGTAGCCGTTGTTGGTGACGAGCTGCCCACTGGCGTCGACCTGCAGTGAACCGTCACGGGTGAAGCCCGTCGTGCCATCGGGAAGCTGGATCTGGAAGAAGCCGTTGCCCTTGATGGCCAGATCGAGGTTGTTCGAGGTCTGCTGCAGGTTGCCCTGGCTGAAGTTGCGCGACGTCGCCACCGAGCGCACGCCCAGGCCGACCTGCAGCCCGGTGGGCAACTGGGTCTGGTCGCTGCTGGCCGCGCCGGCCTGGCGCAGGTTCTGGTAGATCAGGTCTTCGAACACGACATGGCCGCGCTTGAAGCCATTGGTGCCGACGTTGGCCAGGTTGTGCGAGATGGTGTCCAGCTGGGTCTGCTGGGCCTCCATGCCGGTTTTGGCAATCCAAAGCGAACGGATCATTGACGCACTCCTTGCGGGTTGCATCGATCATCGCGGTGGCTTGAGGTGCTGGACCGCTTGATAAGCGGGTGTTATCGGGGCTTTCTACTCGTGCGTGAGTCGGCGCCGGGTCCCGCCCCGGCGGGCGGCATACTTTCTTTCTGTTGGCCCAGAAAGAAAGTAAGCAAAGAAAGAGGGCCCAACACGAATCTTTGGGTTTGAACGCGCGAGCGTTTGCTGTTCGCGCGCACAAGTCTGATTGATCCGGTAAGGCCTGCGCTTGCACCGAGCCCAACGCACTTGCCAAACCGTTGTCGGTGCCCAAGCGCGGTGCGCCGCGGTGCAATCGAAACTCGTGCCCGTACCGGGTCAGGCCTTGTGGCAGCGCACTGGCATCAAGCGCAACCGCAGCCGCGAATGATCACGTGTTCAGGCGCTCTTTCTTTGGTTACTTTCTTTCTGAGCCACCAGAAAGAAAGTGACTGCCCGCCGGGGCACACCCGGCGCCGACTCACGCACGAGTAGAAAGCCCCGATAACACCCGCTTATCAAGCGGTAGGTCACCTCGAGCCAGACCGATGATCGATGTAACCCGCAAGGAGTGCGCAAATGATCCGTTCGCTTTGGATTGCCAAGACCGGCATGGAGGCCCAGCAGACCCAGCTGGACACCATCTCGCATAACCTGGCCAACGTCGGCACCAATGGCTTCAAACGCGGCCATGTCGTTTTCGAAGACCTGATCTATCAGAACCTGCGCCAGGCCGGCGCTGCGAGCAGCGACCAGACCCAATTGCCCACCGGCCTTCAGGTCGGCCTGGGCGTGCGCGCGGTGGCGACCTCGCGAAACTTCAGCCAGGGCAACCTGCAGCTGACCTCGAACAACCTCGACATTGCGATCAAGGGCAATGGCTTCTTCCAGGTGCAAATGCCCGACGGCACCACGGGCTACACCCGCGACGGCTCGCTGAAGGTCGACGCCAACGGGCAACTGGTCACCAACAACGGCTACACCGTGCAACCCGGCATCACGATTCCGGGCAACGCGCAGAGCGTGACGATCGCGGCCGACGGCACGATCAACGTGGCGCTGCCCGGCCAAGCCACGCCACAGTCCGTCGGGCAATTGAGCCTGGCGAGTTTCGTCAACGCAGCGGGCCTGGAGCCCAAGGGCCAGAACCTTTGGGGCGAGACCGGCGCGTCGGGGTCGCCCAACGCCGCCGCCCCGGGCAGCAACGGGCTGGGCCTGCTGCAACAGGGCTACGTCGAGACCAGCAATGTCAACGTCGTCGAAGAACTGGTGGCAATGATCGCCACGCAGCGCGCCTACGAGTTGAATTCCAAGGCGATCCAGACCTCGGACCAGATGCTGCAAAAGCTGGGGCAGTTGTGACCCACCCCCGTTGCGGCTTCGCCGCTCCCCCTCAAGGGGGCGGAGGCCCGCGGCTCCAAGCCGACCTGCGTCGGCTTGGACAGGCCGAGGAATGGCCGCGTCTCGCGGCCATGCGGCCTGCAAGGCACGCCAGCGGACCGGCAAAGCCGGACCAGCGGTCGCTTGGTGGCGCCCTGTGGGCGATCGCTGCGGCCGCAGTGCTCTTGCTCACAGGTTGCGGCACGATCGACCGCTACCGCGTGCCCCCAGTCGACATCGCCGTCATGCCGCAGGCGGTGCTTGTGCCGCAATTGGCCGCGCCACCGGCAGTCAACGGCGCGATCTACCAGTCGGCGGCCTACCGGCCATTGTTCGAGGACCACCGCGCGCGCCTGCCCGGCGACACGCTGACGGTTCAGATCGTCGAGAAAGTCAGCGCCAGCCAGAAGTCGACGTCGTCGATCGACAAGAGCGGTCAGCTCAGCGGCGGCATCACCGCCTTGCCCGGCATCGCCGCAAATTCCTTTGGGCGCGCCAGCGTCGGTGGCAATGGCAGCAATTCGTTCGGCGGCAAGGGTGCCACCGAAAGCAGCAACGACTTCAGCGGCACGATCACGGTCGTCGTCACTGGCGTGCTGGCCAACGGTCATCTGCTGATCCAAGGTGAAAAACAGATCGGCGTCAACGCCAACGTCGACGTGTTGCGCTTCTCGGGTCAAGTGGACCCGCGCGCGATCCAGGCCGGCAACAGCGTGCCCAGCGCGCAGATTGCCAATGTGCGGGTCGAACACCGCAGCCGCGGCCAGCAGGCCGATGCGCAGGTGATGGGCCTGCTCGGTCGCTTCTTTTTGAATGTCTTGCCGATATGACGCCCAATGAAATGTTCATAGAACGCTGGCTGCGCGCCGCCATTGGCCTGGCTGTTGTCGCGGCCAGCGCCGCGTTGTGGTGGCCGGCCGGCGCGCACGCTGGCACGCGGATCAAGGAACTGGCCAGCGTCCAGGGCGTTCGCGCCAACCAGCTGGTCGGCTATGGCCTGGTGGTTGGCCTCGACGGTACGGGTGACCAGTCCAGCGGCGCGCCGTTCACGGCGCAAAGCCTGGCCGCGATGCTGCAGCAGATGGGCGTGACGGTGCCACCCGGCGTGCAAATGCAGCCCAAGAACGTCGCCGCGGTGATGGTCACGGCCTCGCTGCCGGCCTTTGCCCAACCGGGCCAGGCGATCGACGTCACGGTCGCCTCGCTGGGCAACGCCAAGAGCCTGCGCGGCGGCACCTTGATCGCCACACCGCTCAAGGGTGTCGACGGTGCGGTCTACGCCATGGCGCAGGGCAACCTGCTGGTCGGCGGCGCCGGCGCTGCGGCGGGCGGCTCCAAGGTGCAGATCAATCACCTGGCCGCGGGCCGCGTGCCGCAGGGTGCGATGGTCGAACGCGCGGTGGCCACGCCGCTGGCGCAGGGCGAATTTGTGCAGTTCGACCTGGCCAGCAACGACTTCGCCACCGCCCGCGACGTGGCCCGCGCGATCAACCGCGCCAAGGGCGAGGGCACCGCGTTTGCCCTTGACGGCCGTGTGGTGCGCGTGCGCGCGCCGGCAGCTGTCGACGACCGCGTGGCCTTTCTTGCCGACATCGAAAACCTGCCGCTGGAACTGAGCAAGCCGGCTGCGCGCATCGTCCTCAACGCGCGCACCGGCTCGGTGGTGATGAACGAAGCGGTCACGCTGGCCGCCTGCGCGGTGGCCCATGGCAGCCTGTCGGTGACGATCAGCTCGACGCCGGTGATCAGCCAACCCAATGCGCTGGCGCAAGGCCAGACCGTGCAGTCCGAGAAAACCGATATTTCGATTACGCAGCAGGGCGGCGCCCTGGTGCAGATGCCTGCCGGCACCAAGCTGGCCGACGTGGTCAAGGCGCTGAACGCGCTCGGCGCCACGCCGCAGGACTTGCTGGCAATTCTTCAGGCGATGAAGAGCGCGGGTGCGCTGCACGCCGAGATCGAAGTCATATGACGA
>JANOPR010000255.1:0-2948 GCA_031421955.1 Burkholderiales bacterium | reverse complement strand
GACCACACGGTCGAGCCGCAAGTGCCAGCCTGTGCCCGTGGCGTCGCGCTGCAGCGTTTCACCCGGGCCGGCGGCATGCGGCAGGCCGTAGCCCTGGCCGTCGAAGCGCTCCTCGACCAGACGGGCTTGCGGCGCAAAGCGGTAATGGTCGATCACGGTGGTGCCGAGCACCGAGTGCTCGAAGGCAATGCGCAGTTCGGGCGCCGTGGCATCGAGCGGCAGGCGCTTCAACTCAGCGCCGCTGCGGTGTTCGCGCAGCACCAGCTCGCAGGCCACAGCGCCGGGCGCAAGCGCCCACAGGCATGTCGCCAAGACGACGTGCCCGGCCGGCCTCACTTGGCAACGCCCTTTTCCTTGAAGTACTTCAATGAGCCCGGATGCATCGGCGCCGTGCCGACCGCCAGGGCTGTAGCCAGCGAGATGTTCTTGCCCTGCACATGCACCTGGCCCATGATGGCCACGTTCTCGTACAGCGCCTTGGTGACCTCGTAGGCCACGTTGTCGGGCACAGCGTCGTGCGCCGTCCACACCGCCATCACGGCCAGCGTGGGCACCGCGGCGGCCTGGCCCTTGTAGGTGTTGGCCGGCAACGGCACGCTGGCGTAGTAGGGCTGCTGTTTTTGCAGCTCAACGATCTCCGGGCCGCTCAGCGCAATCACCTTCAAGGCGTGGCTTTGCGCGAAATCCGTCACCGCCGAGGTCGGCACGCCGGCCGTGATCAGCGTGGCGTGCAGGTTGCCGTCCTTGATCTTGTCCACTGCCTGCGTGAACGACGACAGGTCTTCCTTGACGTCGGCGCGGCTCATGCCGTGGACCTTGAGCAGATCGGTCAGCAACTGGTACTGGCCCGAGCCGGGCGCGCCCGACGAGATGCTCTTGCCCTTCAAGTCGCGCACGCTGTTGATGCCGAAATCGGCCCGTGTGATCAACTGCACCGTCTCGGGGTACAGCGCACCCAGCGCGCGCAGGTTCTTCAGCGGCGCACCGGCGAACTGGCTCGTTCCGTTGTAGGCCGCGTCGAGGATGTCGGCGGCAACAAACGCCGACTCGATCTCCTTGTTGCCGAGCAGCTTGGCATTGCCGACCGAGGCGCCCGCTGCTTCGGCGGTGGCCGACATCTTCTTGCCATCGACCACGGCCTTGTTCGAGATCAGCTGCGCCAGCATGCCGCCCAGCGGGTAGTAGGTGCCGCCGGTGCCGCCGGTGGCGATGCCGAAGAACACGCGCTGCTGGGCCAGCGCGGTGGTGGTCAGGGCGGCCACAGCGGCCAGGGCAAGGGCGAATTTCAAGGTCGACTTCATCGCGGAACTCCTCGTCGAATGGGCAATGGCGGAGCCGCCACCATAACGCGCGCCGGACCCCTCGGCCCATAGCGATTTGCCCTCAGGGCCGATCGCTCGTGCAGACGACAATGGCCCGATGAGGCAACACGATGTGATCGTGATCGGCGCGGGCGTCATTGGCACCTCGGTGGCCTTTCACCTGGCTGCGCTGGGCGCGAAAAACGTCCTGGTGCTCGACCGCACGCAGGTTGGCGCCGGCACCACGGCGCAGTCCAGCGGCATCCTGCGCACGCATTACTCGGTGCCCGAGAACGTCGAACTCGCCCGCCGCTCATGGCAGGTGTTCGATCGCTTTGCGCAGGTCCTGGACGACGCCGAGGCCTCGGCCGGGTTGGTCAAGTGCGGCTACCTGATTGCCGCCCCCGAAGGCGACAAGCTCGCGCCGCTGCGCGAGTCGCTGGCGGCGCAACAGGCGATGGGCATCGCGCTGCAATTGCTGAGCCCAGATGAAGCGGCCCAGCGGCTGCCGATCTGCCGCTTCGACGATGCCGCGTTGATCGGCTTGGAGCCCGAGGCCGGCTTCGCCGATGCCTACCTGGTGGCCACTGGCTTTGCACGCGCGGCGCGACGCCGAGGCGTGAAGATCATCGAAGGCGTCGAGGTCCAGACCCTGCTGCGCGAGCGGGGCATTGTGGTCGGCGTCCAGACCTCGCAGGGGCGCTTTGACGCGCCCACCGTGGTCAGCGCGCAAAACATCTGGGCCAAGGACATCGAGCGCTGGACCGGGATCGACACCCCCGTGCGCGCCGAACGCCACACCGTGCTCGCGCTCGAGGGGCCGCAGCCCTACGGCTTCGCGATGCCGGTGTACAAGGACCTGGGCTCGCCCGGCATGTTCTATTGCCGCAGCTACGGCGGCACGCAGATGCTGGTCAGCGAAGGCATCACGGGCCAGACGCTGGACGCACCCGACAACGAACAGGGCGAGGTGTCGATGGACTACGTGGCCGCGCTAGGCGCGCAGGTCGCCGAGCGCTTTCCGTCGTTTGAAGCCGCCGGCCTGGCCTCGTCGTGGACCGGCGTCTACGACGTGACGCCCGACTGGAACCCGGTGCTGGGCCGGCTGCCCGACGTGCCAGGCCTGATCGTCGCCTACGGCTTCTCGGGCCACGGCTTCAAGCTCTCGCCCGCAGTCGGCCGCGTGCTGGCACAGGAGGCGCTCGGCTTGCCCACCGACGTATCGCTGGCGCCCTACTTGCACGAACGCTTTCGCGCTGGGAGGCTACTCACTGGGCGCTATGGCGCAGGAGCGGTGTCGTAGCGAGTAACCGTCACGGGGTGTCACCTGAGGCATGGCGTACTGCCTCCCTGCCGGGTCCCGGCCCGGCGGCCGGGTAACTTTCATTTGCGGCCCCAAATGAAAGTCACCAAAGCAAAGGGGCTGAATGCAAAACCTCTCAGCTCGTTCTTCGCGCTTGGGCCGCCCGGCCCGGCGGGCCACTTGGAAGCTGTGTAGCCCATCGAGCTTTCCGCGCACTCGACGGCGCGGGCCTCGCAGAAACTCGCCCGCGCTGATTCGCTGGATTCAAGGCCAAAGCGAAGCGAGGCCTCGTCGAGTGAGATGTCGCTTCGATCAGTGGCGTTGTATCCAGGTGGCCCGCCGGG
>JANOPR010000254.1:0-1731 GCA_031421955.1 Burkholderiales bacterium | reverse complement strand
CGGCCTGGTTGTAGACAGCCGGGCCGAGCTCTTCGAGGAAGAACCCGAGCAGCGCACCGGCAGCTATGTTGCCGATCTTTTCGTCCATGTTTTCGCGGAAGTAGCGCTCGATGGAGGCGATGGCCTCTTTGCGCTGCTCGGGCGAGATCTCGATGGCCATCAGCAAATCTCTCTCAAGTCGCCCAGCGGGCCGCCGTTCAAATGCCGGCGGCACTCGATCAGGAACCGCAAGGCTGGGTCTGTCGTCGAGCGAATACAATTCACGCGTGTTCACCATCAAGCGCACCGAGGAATTCAACACCTGGCTGCTCGGCTTGAAGGACGGCGTAACCCGTCGGCGCCTGCTGGTGCGGCTTCGCAAGGCCAGCCTGGGCAACCTGGGTGACGTGAAACCGGTGGGCGGCGGCGCCAAGCGCACGCAGCAAGCCGATATCGCAGCGGCCAAGGCCCGTGCCGCCAACATCGATGACTGAGGAAAGACCATGAGCAAGAAAGTCAAAGCCAGCGAACTGCCCGACTTCGATTTCTCCGAACATCTGGACAGCGAAGCCGCGGTCTCCGAGTACCTGACCGCCATCGTCGAAGACGGCGACCCGGCCTTGCTGGCTGCGGCGCTGGGCGACATCGCCAAGGCGCGCGGCATGGCGCAGATTGCGCAAGCCGCGGGCCTGGGGCGAGAGGCGCTCTACAAGGCCTTGCGCCCGGGCGCCCAGCCGCGCTTCGACACCATCGCCCGCGTATGCGCCGCGCTTGGCCTGAAGCTGGTGGTGCAACCGGCCTGAGGCTGGAAAAGAGTCCCTCGAGGCGGCTTTCGCTATCTCGGCCGCCGGGTAGATGGCGCTGCGCAGGCCCAGCATCATGGGATCGCCTCGGGTGTGTAGCGCCTGCCGGCCTCGCGCCGGCCCAGGCGCTCGCGGTAGGCCGCCACCGCGGCCAGCGCGGGCTTGTCCATCGGCGCCATCGTCCAGCGGTGCAGGGCCAACCCGAGCCCGACGTCGGCCAGCGTGAAGTCGGGGCCGGCGGCGTAGGCGCCGGTGCGCTCGAGCTGCTCGTCGAGGATCTGCATGTGGCGGTTCCATTCCAGGCGGCTGGTCTCGATCGCCGCGGCATCGGCGTAGGCTGGGCTCTTGCGCACCAGGGCCCAGAAGGCATAGCGCCACGCCGTGTTGAGCTCGCCGGCCTGCCAGTCCATCCACTGCTCGACGCGGGCGCGCTCGCGCGGCGCGGCGGGCAGCAGGTCGGTGCGGCCCTGGCGAGCGACGAGGTAGCGGCAGATGGTGTTCGATTCCCACAGCACGAAGCCGTCGTCCTCGCAGATCACGGGCACCTTGGCGTTCGGATTCAGGGCCAGGAACTCAGCTGCCTGCGGCGACTTGAAGCCGATGCCCCAGTCTTCGCGCTCAAAAGGGATGCCGATCTCGTCGCAGGTCCAGAGCACCTTGCGCACATTGATCGACGAGATGCGGCCGAGGACTTTGAGCATGGTCGGCGCATTCTGGCACCGCGGTGCGGCCCTGGGGCAGGCCCCGAGGGCGCGGCGCTCGCGCGAGCGCGACAGTGACCGGAGCGCATCTGGGGGACCGCCACCCGGCACCGCCGCCCCCTTGGACTGCCACAGATATGGAAGTGACACCAGGCGGGCAAGTCCATGTTCCTGAAGTGGTGAAGGTGGCGGTCACGGCCCAAGCAGAGCTCGCGCTGAGCGCGAATGCCATTATGGAGGATGCGTGA
>JANOPR010000253.1:0-12925 GCA_031421955.1 Burkholderiales bacterium | reverse complement strand
TCTTCCTTCTTCATCAGGATCGGCAGCGAGATGTGGTCGGAGTACTTGCCGATGATCGACTTCAGCTTCCAGGTCTTGAGGAACTCTTCCTCGCCTTCGCGCAGGTGCAGCGTCACGTCGGTACCGCGCTCGGCGCGAGGGGTCGTTTCGACCTCGAACTGACCCGAGCCGTCGCTGCTCCAGCGCACGCCCTCGTCGGGCTTCAACCCGGCGCGACGCGACTCGACCGTGATGCGGTCGGCGACGATGAAGCCCGAGTAGAAGCCGACGCCGAACTGCCCGATCAGGTTCGCATCCTTCTTCTGCTCGCCGTCGAGCTTGGCCAGGAACTCGCGGGTGCCGCTCTTGGCGATCGTGCCCAGGTGCGCCACCGCTTCTTCGGCACTCATGCCCACCCCGTTGTCGCGAACGGTCAGCGTCTTCGCCTGGGCGTCGAAGCTTACGTGCACCTTCAGGTCGGGCGCGTCCTCGTACAAGGCCGAGTTGTCAAGGGCCTCGAAGCGCAGCTTGTCGCAGGCATCCGAGGCGTTGGACACCAGCTCGCGCAGGAAGATCTCCTTGTTCGAATACAACGAGTGGGTCACAAGGTGCAGGATCTGCTGCACCTCGGCTTGAAAGGCAAGGGTCTGTTTCTGGCTCATGGTTCAGTTCAGGCGGTAAGTGAGGAGTTGACGTCTGCCTGCGGCAGATGGGGGCAGTTGGCGCACCGTCAAGGGCCGGCACGTCAGGCGTACCGATCGATCGTCAGGCCGCTCATGTCGATGGCCGGCTTGCGTCCGGAAATCAGGTCCGCAATCACACGGGCGGTGCCCGCGGCCATGGTCCAGCCGAGCGTGCCATGGCCGGTGGCGAGGTACAGGTTCGGCAGGTCAGTGCCTCCGACGATCGGTGTGCCATCGGGCGTCATGGGCCGCAAGCCGCACCAGAACTCGGCACGGGCAACATCGCCACCGTCCGGAAACAGGTCCGAGACGACATGCCGGAGCGTGTGCCGGCGCGCCTCGAGCAGCTGTGTCGTGTAGCCGGCCAGCTCGGCGGTGCCGCCGACGCGGATACGATCTCCCAGACGGGTCACGGCCACTTTGTGGGTTTCGTCCATGACCGTGGACTCGGGCGCACCGGCCACGTCCACGATCGGCAACGTGATCGAGTAGCCCTTGACCGGGTAGACCGGGATCTCGATGCCCAGCGGCGACAGCAGCTTGGGCGAGTGGCTGCCCAGCGCCACGACGTAGGCGTCGGCCTGCATTCGGCCCTGGTCCGTGACCACGCCGGTGAGTCGCTGGCCATCGCCAGTCAGCGACTCGATGTGGACGCCAAAGCGCAAGGCCGCGCCATGCGCAGCCGCCATCTCGGCAATGCGCTGGGTGAATTTGTAGCAATCCCCCGTCTCGTCACCCGGCAGTCGCAGGCCACCGACGAACTTGTTGCGCACCCGCGCCAGTGCCGGCTCATGCGCGATGCAACCTTCTCGATCGAGGCGCTGGTAGGCCACGCCGTAGCGGTCGAGGATGGCGGTATCTGACGCGGTGCCATCGAGTTGTTGCTGCGTGCGAAACAGCTGCAGCGTGCCCTGCATCCGCTCGTCATAGGCGATCCCCGTGGCTGACCGCAACGCCTGCAGGCAGTCCCGGCTGTACTCGGCCAATCGGACCATGCGACTCTTGTTGAGTTCGTAGCGCGCCGCAGTGCAGTTGCGCAACATCGCCAGCACCCAGCCAACCAGATGCCAGTCCAAGTGCGGCCGAATCACCAGCGGCCTGTGATGCATCAGCAACCACTTGACCGCCTTCAGGGGCACGCCCGGTCCGGCCCAAGGCGCCGAGTAGCCCGGCGAGACCTCGCCGGCATTGGCAAAACTGGTCTCCATCGCCGGCCCCCTCTGGCGCTCCAGCAGCGTCACCTGGTGCCCGTCGCCCGCGAGTTCATACGCCGCCGTGGCGCCGATCACGCCGCCGCCCAACACCAACACGTGCATGAACCTGCCTCCTGAGGCTCGACAGTGTACGGAGGCGCGGCACAATCGACCCATGATCGCCCCTGACCTGCTGACTCGCCGCGAGTTCAATGACCCCGACGCAGCGCTGGCCCATGCGCGCGCAATCTACGACGCCGGGGTGACGCACCTGCGCCATCATCTGCAGGCCTTTCTCGACGGCAACGTGCCCGGAGAGCGGGTGCGTGCCACGTACCCGTTCGTGCGCGTGCGCATCAACACAGTGGCCCGTGCCGACTCGCGCCTGAGCTATGGCTTCGCTGCGGGTCCGGGCCGATTCGAGACCACGCTGACGCGCCCGGATCTGTTCGCCGACTACTACCGCGAGCAGTTCCGGCTCCTGCTGCGCAACCACGCCGTGGCATTGGAAGTCGGCGCCAGCGAGCAGCCCATCCCGGTGCATTTTTCCTTGGCCGAGGACGATCACCTCGAAGGCACGCTCACGCCGCAGCGACGGCTGCTGATGCGCGATCTGTTCGATCTCCCCGACCTGGCCGCCATGGATGACGGCATCGCCAATGGCACGCACGAGACGGGCCCCGGCGAAGCCCAGCCACTGGCGCTGTTTACGGCGTCGCGGGTTGACTACTCCTTGCACCGGCTGCGCCACTACAGCGGTACCGCGCCCGAACACTTCCAGAACTACATCCTGTTCACGAACTACCAGTTCTACATCGATGAGTTCATCCGCCTGGGTCATGAGCTGATGGCCGATCCGAAGGCCGACTATGCGGCCTTCGTCGAGCCCGGCAACGTGGTCACGCGCCGGGCCGGCACGCAGGACCCTCGCGACGTCAGCAGCGCCGCACCCGCGCGGCTGCCGCAGATGCCCGCCTATCACCTGGTGCGACCGGGTGGCAGCGGCATCACGATGGTCAACATCGGGGTCGGTCCGGCCAATGCCAAGACCATCACCGACCATGTGGCGGTGCTCCGCCCGCATGTATGGATCATGCTTGGGCATTGCGCGGGCCTGCGCAATACGCAGCAGCTTGGCGACTACGTACTTGCCCACGGCTATGTGCGCGAGGACCACGTGCTCGACGAGGAGTTGCCGCTGTGGGTGCCGATCCCCGCGTTGGCCGAGGTGCAGTTGGCGCTCGAGCAGGCCGTGGCGGACGTCACCAAACTTGCGGGCCACGAACTCAAGCGCCTGCTGCGCACGGGCACCGTGGCCTCGACCGACAACCGCAACTGGGAGCTGCTACCGCACCCAGGCCCGGAACGTCGTTTCAGCCAAAGCCGCGCGGTGGCCTTGGACATGGAGTCAGCCACGATCGCGGCCAACGGATTCCGATTCCGCGTGCCCTATGGCACCTTGCTGTGCGTGTCCGACAAGCCCCTGCACGGCGAGATCAAGCTGCCGGGCATGGCCAACAAGTTCTACCGTGAGCGCGTCGACCAACACCTGCGCATCGGCATGCGCGCGGTCGAGCTGCTGCGTAACTCCGGCAGCGAACAGTTGCACAGCCGCAAGCTGCGCAGCTTTGCCGAGGTCGCGTTCCAGTAGGCTCGCGCGCGTCCGTGAGTGCGCAGCCTCGAGCGCAACCCGAACAACCCGCACAGCGGGCCCAGCGCGATCTACGGCAACCACTGTGCCGGTGGCACCGATTGCGCCAGCGTGACGAAGAGCTGGCTGCCGAGTATCGAGATCGCGAAGCCGATGTGGTTGACCCGCGTCGGCACGCTGGCGATCACGCAGCCCAGCCCGCCGGCGCCGAGCGCCCGCAGCGCATGCGGCAAAGCGCTGCCCAGGACCAGCGCGCCCAAGGCAGCCCCAGCCCGCGCGCAAACCACTGCGCGGCTGACTTCGTCCCGACCGGGTAGCGGCCACGCCAGAGCCTGGCGCAGGCGCTTGCGGCCCGGGCTGGCGCCCTTGTGTGGTCGCCGCCGATCCCTTACGCTGGGGCTGTCATTGCTGCAAGGAGTTGCCCATGCCCAGCCCAGCCGCCGACACCGCCAACATCCGCACCCTCGCGCTGGTCGGGCCGCAGGGTGCGGGAAAAACCAGCCTGGCCGAAGCACTGCTGGTACACGCCGGAGCGATCGGCGCGACCGGTAGCTTGGAGCGCGGCAGCACGGTCAGCGACTTCGACCCGCTCGAGCGCAAGATGCAGCACTCGCTCAATGCGTCCGTCATGCATCTGGAGCATGCAGGCACGCGCATTCACCTGATCGACACACCTGGCGCCAGTGACTTCATCGGGCAGTCATTGCCTGCACTGGAGGCCGTCGAGACCGCCGTGGTCGTCATCAACGCGGCCAACTGGACCGTCGGCGGCATCGATGCGATGGCCATTCGCATGATGGACTACGCCGCACAGCGCAAGCTCGACCGCGTGTTGGTGATCAACAAGATTGACGCCGCTGCCGTGGATCTGGCCGGCCTGCTTTCCGATATCCAGGCCACGTTTGGCCGCGAGTGCCTGCCGCTGAACCTGCCCGATGCGGGCGGCCGCAAAGTGGTCGACTGTTTCTACAACCGCGATGGGCATAGCGACTTCGGCAGCGTCGACGCGGCACATCGGGCACTGGTCGAGCAGGTGGTTGAAGTCGACGGCGACTTCGTCGACCGCTACCTCAGCGATGGCGACATCGACCCCGGCGAGCTGCACGCCCCCCTGGAACAGGCCTTGCGTGAGGGCCACCTGATCCCGGTGTGTTTTGTCTCGGCCCGTAGCGGCGCGGGCGTGGCCGAACTGCTGAAGGTGATTGTCGACCTGCTGCCCAACCCCAGCGAGGGCAACCCGCCCGAGTTCCTCGAGGGCGAAGGTGCCCGGGCCCAACCCAAATCGTCGCGCCCCGACGCCCATGCCCATGTGCTGGCACATGTGTTCAAGGTCACCGTCGACCCTTTTGTTGGCCGCATGGGGGTCTTTCGTGTCCACCAGGGCACCGTCACGCGGGACAGCGTGCTCTACATCGGCGACGGGCGCAAACCGTTCAAGGTCGGCCACATGTTCATGCTCCAGGGCAAGGACCATGTCGAGGTGCAGCGCGCACTGCCAGGTGACATCGTCGCGGTGGCCAAGGTCGATGAAATCCGCTTCGACGCGGTGCTGCACGACGCCGCCGAAGACGATCACATTCATCTCAAGCCGCTGCCGTTCCCCGTGCCGGTTCACGGTCTGGCGATCGAGCCCAAGCGCCGTGGCGATGAGCAACGGATGTGGGAGATCCTGACCAAGCTGGTGGATGAGGATCCTTGTCTCAAGGTCGAACATGTGGCCGCCACCAACGAAACCATCGTCTATGGCCTCGGTGAGTTGCACCTGCGCGTGCTGCTCGAGCGCCTGCGCGACGTCTACAAGTTCGAGGTCAACACCCGGCCGCCCAGAATTGCCTACCGCGAGACCGTAACCACGCCGGCCGAAGGCCACCACCGCCACAAGAAACAGACCGGCGGCGCGGGGCAGTTTGGCGAGGTCTTCCTTAAGGTCGAGCCCTTGCCGCGCGGCAAGGGCTTCGAGTTCCTCGATCAGGTCAAGGGCGGGACGATCCCCAGCCAGTTCATCCCTGCGGTGGAAAAGGGTGTGCGCGAGGCGTTGACGCTGGGCGTGATCGCCGGCTACCCGCTGGTCGATGTGAAGGTCGTCGTCTATGACGGCAAGCACCACAGCGTGGACAGCAAGGAGATCGCCTTCATCACGGCGGGCCGCAAGGCCTTCATGGCCGCGGTGCGTGCGGCACGGCCGATCGTGGTCGAGCCGATCGTCGATGTCGAGATCACGGCGCCCGATGCCTCGATGGGCGACATCACGGGGGACCTGTCGTCAAGGCGCGGGCTGGTCAACGGCACGCACAATGGCAGCGTGGGCACGATGGTCATTCGCGGTCAGGCGCCGCTGGCCGAACTGGCTGGATACCAGTCGCGCTTGAACGCCATGACTGCCGGGCAGGGCCGCTATACGCTGGCACTGTCGCACTACGAGGCCGTGCCCCCCACCGTGCAACAGCAACTCATGTCGCAGCACCAGGTGCGCGACGACGACTGAGGCGCCGGGCCGCGCTTCAGGGTTCGTGCCGGACGATGTTCTGGGCGTGCTTGAGCAGGCCGTTGGGTCGGCCGCAGATCCAGCGCGCGAGTTCGTCGAGTTCGTGCGGGCGCATCGCGAACGCCGGCAGTTCGGCTTCGACGCGTTCGAACCCGTCCAGATTGAGAAATGTCAGTCGCACCATCCCCGTGTCATGCAAGGGTGTGATGCACACGCTGGCATTGAACTCGGTGACGAACTCAAACAACATGCCGCGGTGGCGGCCCGACACCGGATCGCGCGACTGTGACTCGCTGGCATTGATGCCGCCATAGGCCAAGCGCGACTTCAACTTGTCGATCTCCGCTGGAAACTCCTTGACCAGCCTGAGGTGGTCGCAGGAGCCCACCTGCCAGCACAGCGTCACCGCCTCGAAGCTCTCCTCCCCGGTGTGCAACACGCGCACCTTGGGCAGCACGCGATAGCCGTGCGTCGGCATGTGCTCGAGCACGGTCCGGCCATCCAAAACATGCCGTCCGCCCGATACCGGCTGCAGCGCATTCAGGTGCTCGGCCAGTTGAGTCCAGTAGTCGGTCACGGCACGGCACGGCAGGCCAGGTTGGCCAGGCGTGCATTGCGCGCAAGCGCAATGCGATCGGGTTCAGCAGCAAGCGGGCGGCTGCGGACCTCTTGTTCCAGTTCGGCAAGGAAGCCCCCGGGCGGCCTCACCTATTGCGCGGCGGGCACTGCGACGACCGGCGGTGCAACATCGACGCGGCCGCCGCGATCGAGCGCGGCACCAAAATCGACCGCGGCGCCAGCGCCGTAGCGCGCTGCGGCTCAGGGCGCTCGTTGCTGCGATCGTTTCCAGGGCACAGAAGCTGAATCAACATGGGTAGGCAAGCTACCAGCTTTCCATCTGTGCCACGTGGTAACTTTCGACGCCCTCCAGCCCCACGCGCATGGGCCACACCCAGTCCGGGGGTCAGTCGGCACAGAGTGTGCCCGCGGCCGACAAGGCGATCCGACAACGGCGCTCAAGTCCGGTCCGCGACCTGTCGATAGCAACCAAACGAAGCGCCAGATTGGCCGAACGCGCACTGGACGCACCATGAATCCCGATTTCGCCCTGCCGCCCCGAATCCAGCGCCCGCTACGCGACCTGGCGGCGTGGTTGGCGTACTTTCGCGATGCACCGATTCCGGTGCTTGACGCCACTGCCGAGGCGGTACGGGAACTGGCGGTCAATGAAGATGCTGTGGATGCCCACACGCTGGCTGAAACGGTATCCGCGGACCCGCTGATGACGCTCAAACTGCTGGCCCATATCGGCAGCAAGAGCAGACGCGATACCGATGTCGAAACCGTGATCGCAGCCCTGGTCTTGCTCGGCATCGGGCCATTTTTTCGCCAGTTTGGTGAGTTACCGACGCTGAGTCAGGCTCTATTGGGCACACCGGAGGAACCCGAGGTGCATGCCGGCCTGCTGGCGGTGCTCAAGCGGTCGAACCGTGCTGCGCGCTTCGCCATCGGTTTTGCCGCCCACCGGATGGACCCTGACGCCACCGTGATCCATGAAGCCGCCCTGCTGCATGGCTTCGCGGAACTGTTGCTGTGGTGTCATGCGCCGTCGCTGGCGCTGGACATCTCGCGCCGGCAGCAGTCCGATCCCGGCCTGCGATCGGCTGACGCCCAGCAGGCCGTACTGGGAATCACGCTGGCCGACCTGCAACAGGCGCTGATGAGAGCGTGGCGCCTGCCTGAGTTGCTGATCAGACTGGGCGACGAGCACCATGCCGAAAGCTCTCAGGTGAAGAACGTGATGCTTGCGGTGCGCGTGGCACGCCACACGGCACAGGGCTGGGACAACCCCGCGTTACCCGACGACATCAGCGATATCGCGGCGCTGCTGTTGCTGGGCAACCTGCCAACCCTGAAACTGCTGCACGACATCGACCGCTGACCCGTCGATCAACGGCCGACCCAGGCTGACCGGCAATCCCGTCCTGCTCTTTACGCGGTCGAGGGCGCCAGGCCACGCTGATGCGCGAGCACGCCGTAGGTCGCACGCCCGTCTTCGGCAGGACGCGAAGAATGCGTCTGTCGATGGCATCAAGCACGATCGAGACGCTCATTCAAGTGAATCTGCACTTATCCTGGGTGCAAGGACGAGATCAGGCCCGAACTTGCAGAAAACCTGCACTGCAACGAATCTACAGTCACTGGACCCTCCAGCAACCGCGGTCGACGAGAGCACGCCATGCAATTCACCCCCTGGGACAACCCGATGGGCACCGACGGCTTCGAGTTCATCGAGTACGCCGCGCCGGATCCGCAGGCCATGGGTGCGCTGTTCAAGCGCATGGGTTTCACGCCAATCGCCCGCCACCGGCACAAAAACGTGGTGCTCTATCGGCAGAGCGAGATCAACTTCATCGTCAACGCCGAGCCTGACTCGTTCGCACAGCGATTTGCGCGGCTGCACGGGCCCAGCATCTGCGCCATCGCGTTTCGCGTCCAGGACGCCAGGGCTGCGTACGCCCGCGCAATCTCGCTCGGAGCCTGGGGTTATGCCGGCACTGCGGGCCCGGGCGAACTGAACATCCCCGCCATCAAGGGGATCGGCGACAGTGTCATCTACTTCGTCGACCGCTGGCGCGGCAAGGGTGGCAAGCAGCTGGGCGACATTGGCAACATCGGCTTCTTTGATGTCGACTTCGAACCCCTGCCCGGCATCGGCGTCGATCAGCTCAATCCGGCCGGTCATGGGCTGACCTACATCGACCACCTGACGCACAACGTGCATCGCGGCCGCATGGCCGAGTGGGCCGACTTCTATGAGCGGCTGTTCAACTTTCGCGAGGTGCGCTACTTTGACATCGAAGGGCAGGTCACGGGCGTCAAGAGCAAGGCCATGACCAGCCCCTGCGGCAAGTTGCGTATCCCGATCAATGAAGAGGGCAACGAGAAACCGGGCCAGATCCAGGAGTACCTCGACAAGTACCATGGCGAAGGCATCCAGCACATCGCGCTCGGCTCGACCGACCTGCTGGCCACGGTGGATGCGATGCGCCACAGCGGCGTGCAGTTGCTCGACACCATCGACACGTACTACGAACTGATTGACAAACGCATTCCGGGCCACGGCGAGGATGTCGCCGAACTGAAGCGTCGCAAGATCCTCGTCGACGGCAAGGTCGGCGAGTTGCTGCTGCAGATCTTCAGCGAGAACCAGCTCGGACCAATCTTCTTCGAGTTCATCCAGCGCAAGGGCGACCAGGGCTTCGGCGAAGGCAACTTCAAGGCGCTGTTCGAGAGCATCGAGCTCGACCAGATGCGCCGCGGCGTGTTGACCAGGCCATGAGTTCTGACAAGGCCCGCAATCTGGGCGTGGCGCCAGTCACGTACGGAGAAGGTGCGCGGCCGCCGCGCGGCGATTACGAGCGTGCGCTCGCCGACTACACCTGCGCGCAGGCCTACAGCGACTACACCGAGGCTGATCACGACACCTACCGGCGCCTGTATGCGCGCCAATTGCAGCAGTTGCCGGGCATGGCGTGCGACGAATTCATCGCCGCCGTCCGCGAGCTCGGCGCACCCGAACGCATCCCGCGCTTCGAGGCGATCTCGGAGCGCCTGATGAAGGCCACCGCCTGGCAAATTGTCGGCGTGCCGGGGCTGATCCCGGAAGAGGCGTTTTTCGCGCTGCTGGCCGCCCGCAAGTTCCCCGTCACGGACTGGATCCGCAAGCCAGAAGAGTTCGACTACGTGGTCGAGCCCGACGTCTTTCATGACCTCTTCGGCCACGTTCCGCTGCTGTTCAACCCGGTGTTCGCCGACTATATGCAGGCTTACGGCGCCGGCGGCCTCAAGGCCAGCCGACTTGATGCCTGCGAGCTGCTGGCGCGGCTGTACTGGTACACGGTCGAGTTTGGCCTGATTCAGACGAAGGCGGGCCTGCGGGTTTACGGTGCGGGCATTCTGTCCTCCGCCGGCGAACTGCGCCACAGCGTGACCAGCCGCGAACCCAAGCGCATTGCGTTTGACCTCAAGCGACTGATGCGGACGAAGTACAAGATCGACAGCTACCAGAGCAGCTACTTCGTCGTCGAGTCCTTCGACGAATTGTTTGCTGCCACCGCGCCCGACTTCACGCCGACCTATCGCGAGGTGCGCGCGTTGCCGGTGGTCGATGCCGGCGCCGTATTGCCCGGCGAACGAACCTTCAGCTGAGCCTGCGCAGTGCCTCGTTCCACGGCTCGGGCTGGTTGGCCATGTGCACATGCGCGACACCTTGCAAGTGACGGTTGTCGGCACCGGCCAGCGTCGCCGTCGACGGTGGGAAAACGATGTTGTCGCAGTGGCCATAAAAGCACGTGAGCTTCGCCCCCCTACCCTTCGGCTCACGCCGCGCGAGTTCTTGCAACCAGCGTGAGTTCAACTGCATCTCGCGTCCGTTCGGTGTCAGCGCGTATCGCGCCAGCCAGGTGCCATGGTGTGGTGCGCCGACCGTGATCGCGTGATGCACGCGTGCGTCGTTGCCCGCTTCGGCCCACCAGCGCCGCAGCGCCAGCCCGCCCATGCTGTGCGCGACGATCACCGGGGCCTGCCCCGTCGCCTGTTCAATGCGTGCTACGGCCGCGTCAACGATCGCCACATATTCGTCGATTGAACCGAATACGGGCTCGAGATTCACGGCAATGAAAGGCTGACCCCGGGCGTGAAGACGTTCAAGCCAGACGTTCCAGACTCCTCGATTGCAAACGAACCCGTGCAGCAGCAACAGACCCCTGCGACCCTGAGCGTCTGAAGGCAGGTGGTCCGGCCAGCGCCGGCTGCGAAACGGCTGGCGCCAGCAAAACACCAGTGGCGCCGCGCAAACCTCGCCCCACCAGGCACGCAGCAACTGGGCAGGCGCGGCACGTGGCGTGGGGTCGTCGCCGTGCGCGATGTGCAATAGCACGAACTCGACGCCAAGCACCAGCGCGTAGCCAAAGACGATGAACGCGGCGCCGCCCAACGCCCACCCCGGGTGGCCCCCGCGCCACGCCAGCACGGCCCAAAGGGCCGCCAGCGCCAGCAGGCCGAGCGTGATCAGCCGTTGCAACCGTGCGAGCATCAGGCCGCGAGTTTGACAGCGCGCCCAGTCAGGCGCTGTGCCAGCTGCGTGGCCAGCTTGTTTACCAGCCCATAGATCGACAGTTGCGGGTTCGCGCCGATGCTGGTCGGAAACAACGAGCCATCGTGGACCGACAGGTTTTCCAATGCCCAATGCACGCCGTCGGGCCGCACCACGCCGCGCCGGCTGTCGACTGCCATGCCGCAGCCGCCCATCACATGCGCACTGACAACTTTGGTCAGGAGCGGCTGCATCGGCAGAGCAGAAATGCCCGCTCGCGCCGCTGCCCATGTGGCATACGGTCGGGCCAGCTCGTGGCCGACGGACACCTGCGTGGCACCGGCGGCAAACTGCAGCTCTGCCATCGTCAACATGGCACGTCGCGCGCCGTCCATCACGAACGCGGTGAGCGGGTAGTCGAGTTCGGGTGATCCGTCGGTGCGCAATGCCACCCGCCCGCCGGCGGACTCGGCATGAAAACCGTCCCGCAGCAACGCTAGCAGGGCATGCGTGTTGGGGAACTTGGCGAACTGCGCTGCGGCCTCACGGCCATAGCCTGTCATCGTGGTCGCAAAGATCAGCGGATGCAGCGGCGGCGCCTCGATCTTGTAGCCGATCGGCCCGTCGATCGGGTCGAGATCGAGAAAGTGGTCGCTGTAGATCGTCTGCGGTGCGCCCTGCCAGCCGGCGACAACATGATCGAAGGTGGCCACTGCCGCCACGACGGGATGCAAGAAGGTGCGCGCGCCGACCAGCCCGTGTGGGTCGGGCGCAGCGGATCGCAGGAGAACCGCGGGCGAATTGATGGCGCCACCCGCCAACACATAGTGGCGGGCAACGATGCGAGTCGTGCGCGAGCCCATGACCGCGCCGCCGTTGGTGTGCACAGCGACGCAGCGCACCGACTCCACGCGGCCGTCTCGAAGCTCGAAGCGCTCAGCGCGGGTCTGCACCAGCAGCGTGGCGCCTCGATCGAGCGCTGCCGGGATCGTCGTCACCAGCATCGACTGCTTGGCATTGGTTGGGCAGCCCAATCCGCAGGAGCCGAGGTTCGCGCAGGCCTTGACATTGCGCTGAATTGCCGCGGCGGCGATACCCAGCTTGAGCGCGCCGCGCCGCAAGAGATCGTTGTTTTCGTTCGGCGGCGTCAGCCATGGGCTGATGTTCAGGCGCTGTTCAGCCTGGAGGAACCACGGCGACATCGCCTCGTCAGTGAGTTCAGCCAACCCAAAGTGCTCGCGCCAATAGGCCAGGGTGGTCGACGGCGTGCGAAATGAACTGGTCCAGTTGACGGTAGTGGAGCCCCCGACACAGCGACCCTGAAGGATGTTGATCGCCTTGTCCGCTGTCTTGCGCGCAGCGCCTTCCTGGTACAGGTTGGGGTAAGCCTCGCTCTCGAGTTGGCGGAAGTCACTGCTCGACTTCAACGGGCCCTCTTCCACGATGACGAGTTTCAGGCCCGCTGCGCTAAGGAGCTCGGCGGTGATGCCCGCGCCAGCGCCGCTGCCGACGATGACCACGTCGCACTCGATCGTCTCCGGCGCGGCTTTGTATTGCCCTCCAAACACGCGCCATCCCCGCGTCAAGCCTTCGACGATCGGGTCACTGATACCTTTTGCCATCTCTGGAGTGTTCTAGTCGAGCTTCGTCGGTCCGGGGTAGCCCAATTGCGTCCAGGTCCCAGTGCCTGAAAAGTAGGCAGCGTGGGTCAGGTCTCGCAGGGCGTGGTAGGCCTGTTGACGCAGACTGACGCGCGAGACGCGCATGCCCTGCAGCGCAGCCTGTACCTGCGCCACGCTGGCGACAAGCCACTCGGTTGTCAGACCTGCCACGGCA